>NZ_PDBT02000019.1:0-38479 GCF_002551535.2 Neisseria sp. N95_16 | reverse complement strand
CCGCCGACCGAGAAAGACATTGGACTATGAGACACCGGGTGATCTGTTTTCAGCAGCCCTTGCCAATGGCATTTGAGCGTTGCACTTGAAATGCGAATGTAAGGCCGTCTGAAAACGAACTACTTTTTCAGACGGCCTTTGTGCATTAAAGAAACACCATGAATTATTGCGATTTCGCCAACAGCCTGCCGCCCGATACCGATGACCCAAACAAGCATTACCACGATCATCAATACGGGTTTCCCGTTGATGATGACAATGCGTTGTTTGGTCGATTGATTTTGGAAATCAACCAAGCCGGTTTGAATTGGACGCTGATGCTGAAGAAGCAGCACGCGTTTCAGACGGCCTGTGCCGAATTTGACATTGCTAAAGTGGCGGTCTTTGATGAACACGATATTGAAAGATTGTTGAGCGATGCAGGGATTGTGCGCAACCGTTTGAAAATCAATGCGGCTATTGATAATGCTCGCGCGATTTTGCGTTTGCAGGCCGAATACGGTTCGTTTAAAAACTGGCTCGATGCCCATCATCCGCGCGAGAAAGCAGCGTGGGTGAAATTGTTTAAGCAGCATTTCAAATTTGTTGGCGGCGAAATTGTCGGTGAATTTTTGATGAGCACCGGTTATTTAAAAGGTGCGCATGACGAGCGTTGCCCGATTTATCGGCAAACTTTGGCGGCGGGCGCAAAATGGACTGAGGCCGTCTGAATAGGCCGGTGTTGATTTTCAGATGGCCTTTTTATCAAAAAATAGTCGGCTTCTACTTAGGTGGAGGTCAGATAAAAAATAAAACAATTCAAATAAATAGATTAAAATTCCAACGTAAAAACACACGCAAAGAACCCTATCATGAAACTGAACGGCCTTTTAAAAACCGCTATTTTGCTGACCGGTATGTCGGCATTCTTGCAGGTGTATTCTGTGCAGGCGGTGTTGCCCGTGTTGATGGCGGAGCTGAATGCCACGGCGGTGCAGGCGGGTTTGTCGGTGGGGGCGACGGTGTTGGGCGTGGCTTTGATGTCGCCGTTTATGGGCATGTTGTCGGATGCGTTCGGGCGCAAGCTGTTTGTGGTTGGGGCGCTGATTTATCTGGCTTTGCCAACCATGCTGCTGGCGTGGTCGCCGAATATTGAAATGTTTACGCTGTTGCGTTTTTTGCAGGGCTTGGCGGTGCCGGGGATTACGGTGGTGCTGATTGCCTATATCGGCGAAGAGTTTACTCAAAACGAAGTCGTGCAGCTGATGACGATGTATGTGTCGGGCACGGTATTGGGCGGGTTTCTTGGCCGTTTCCTGTTGGGCTATCTGACGGAGTGGTTTGACTGGCGCACGGCGTTTTATGTGATGGCAGTGTTGAGCTTGGCTTGCGCGGTGTTTGTGTGGAAGCAGTTGCCTAAATCGCAGAATTTTGTGCCGAAACCGAATTTTCAGACGGCTTTGAATACACTCAAATCGCATTTGCACAACCGTTATGTGTTTGCGGCGTGTTCGTTGGGCGGCTGCGTGTTGTTTTCCTTAGTGGGCTGCTTTACCTACATCAACCTGCATTTGGCCGATGCGCCTTATCGCTTGAGCAGTAGCGCGTTGGCAAATATTTTTGCCGTGTATCTGATTGGTATGGTGATTACGCCGTTGTCGGCCAGACTGATGACACATTTTGGCAGCGTGAAAACGATTTTGCTGGCGGTGGCTGTGTCGATGACAGGTGTGTTGCTGACTTTGGCGACTGATTTGCCGCTGATTATTGTCGGGCTGGTGTTGATGTCGTCGGGTGTGTTCATCACGCAGGCGGCGACCATCAATTATATTGCCGCCAATGTGAAAGAAGGCCGCTCGCTGGCATCGGGCTTGTATTACATGGCGTATTACAGCGGCGGCACGTTCGGCGCGTGGCTGTGCGGTTTGGCGTTTAAGGCTGCTGATTGGCGCGGCGTGGTCTGGGCGTTATTGGCGGTGCAGGTGCTGGCCATCGCCATTGTGTTCAAAGGCATGGTCAATAGGCCGTCTGAAACTGTTGCTTAAATGAATCAAACGGATAGCGCGGTTGCTTATCTGTAAAAAACTGAATTAAAACAATGAATGTATTAAAACTCAACGTACGCTTCCTTTCTTCTTTGTTGGTCATCGGTGTGGTTGCCGGCTGCATCGGCGTGTTGTTTACCGTGTTGCTGCATACCATACAGCATTATGCGTTTGGCTATGGCTTTCTCGATGCGCATATGTCGTTTCGCGAAAGGGTGGAACAAGCTACGCCGGTGCGCCGTTTGTGGGTGTTGCTCGCTTGCGGCTTGGTGGCCGGTGTTGGCTGGGTGATGGTGCACCGCTATTGCAAGCCTTTGGTGGAAGTGAAAAGCGCACTAAAAGGCGAAGCGATGCCGTTTCGCGCAACCACTTGGCATGCGTTGCTGCAAATCGTTACCGTGGGTATGGGTTCGCCTTTGGGGCGTGAAGTGGCTCCGCGCGAAATGAGCGTGGCGGTGGCGGAGAAATGGTCGGGCTATCGCGGCTTATCGGCCGATGAGCGCCGCGTGTTGCTGGCTTGCGCGTCGGGTGCGGGGTTGGCGGCGGTATATAACATGCCGTTTGCGGCGACGATTTTTATTTTGGAAACCTTGCTGTTGAGCTGGGAAACGCCGTTGGTGGTGGCGGCTTTGATGACCAGCGGCACGGCAGCGATGGTTACGCGCACGGTATTGGGCGATGTGGTGCAGTATGTGGTGCCACAAATTCCGTTTGAACATTCGCTGGTTGGCTGAGCATTGGTGGCGGGGCCGCTGATTGCGCTGGGCGTGTATGCGTTTGACCGCTGCGTATTAAAGCTGCCGAAGCTGCCGCGCAAAAGCCCGAAGATGATTGTGTTGTCGGTGGCGTGCTTCGGCCTGATTGGCGCGGTGTCGATGTATTACCCCGGCATATTGGGCAACGGCAAGGCGGGCAACCAATTGACCTTTGCCGCGTTGATCGACTGGGAATACGCCGCGGGCTTGCTGGCGGCGAAATGGCTGGCGGTGATTTTGGCGATGTTGGCCGGTGCATACGGCGGCAGGCTGACGCCTTCGATGATGCTCGGTGGTTTGCTGGGTTTGCTGTTTGCCGTGGCGTGGAATGTGTATTTTCCGGTGGTGCCGTTGGGTGCGGCGGCGTTTGTCGGCGCGGCGGTGTTTTTGGGTTTGTCGCAAAAAATGGTACTGACCGCGCTGGTGTTTATGTTGGAAGTATCGCGCTTTTCGACAGCGTATTGGATGCCCTTGTGCGTGTGCATGGTGGGCGGTTTGTTTGTGTATCAAATGCTGCAAAGAAAAGCATAAAGATGAATGTTTTTTCAGACGGCCTTTATGAATAATCAGGCCGTCTGAACGCTGATTGATAGGCTAATGGCCTGCCTGTTTAAAAGGAGTAAATAGATGAAACTGAATGAATTATTTGATAAAAACGAATTTTCTGCGCGCCACATCAGCTTTCGCGACCAAGAAGTGCTGTTGGCGGCGCTCGGCGAAAAAAGCATGGCGGATTTTGTTGATCACACCGTGCCGCAATCGATCTGCATGCCGTCTGAACTCGATTTGCCTGAAGCGCTGACCGAAGCCGAAGCCTTGGCCAAAATCAAATCGATTGCGGCGAAAAACAAAATCAATAAATCCTATATTGGTTTGGGCTATTATCCGACCCGCCTGCCGAATGTGATTGTGCGCAATGTATTGGAAAACCCGGGCTGGTACACCGCCTATACGCCATACCAAGCGGAAATCGCGCAAGGCCGTTTGCAGGCTTTGTTGAATTTCCAGCAGGTGTGTATCGATTTGAGCGGTTTTGAAGTGGCCGGTGCCTCTTTGTTGGACGAAGCAACCGCTGCTGCCGAAGCAATGGCGATGGCCAAACGCGTGGGCAAGTCTAAATCGAACCGCTTTTTTGTCGATGAACGCGTCTATCCGCAAACGCTGGACGTGATGAAAACGCGCGCCAAATATTTTGATTTTGAATTGGTGGTGGGCGATTTTGCCAAAGCGGCTGAGGGCGAATATTTCGGTGCTTTGTTGCAATATGTCGGCAAAGACGGCGATGTAGTCGACTTGAGCGATGTGATTGGCCGTCTGAAAGAAACCGGCGCGATTGTGGCGGTGGCGGCTGATGTGATGAGCTTGGTGTTGCTGAAATCGCCCGCTGAAATGGGTGCCGACATTGCCTTGGGCAACACGCAGCGTTTTGGTGTGCCGATGGGTTTTGGTGGGCCACACGCCGCGTATTTTGCTTTTAAAGACGAATTCAAACGCTCGGCTCCCGGCCGCATCATCGGCGTATCGAAAGATGCTTCAGGCAAACCGGCCTTGCGCATGGCTTTATCGACCCGCGAGCAGCACATCCGCCGCGAAAAGGCCACGTCCAACATCTGCACCGCGCAAGCCTTGCTGGCAAATTTGGCCGGTATGTATGCGGTTTATCACGGCCCCGAAGGCGTGAAGCGCATCGCGCAACGCATTCATGCGCTGGCTTCCGCGTTTGCCGATGCCTTGGTTTCAGACGGCCTGAAAGTGGTGCATGAAACTTTCTTTGATACCGTTTTGGTTGAGTGCGGCGATAAAGCCGCTGACATTTATCAAAACGCTTTAAACGCAGGCTACAACCTGCGCCGAGTGGGTGAAACCCAAATCGCCGTGGCGTTTAGCGAAGAATCAACTGTGGGCGAATTGGCGGTATTGGTGACTTTGTTTACCGGCAAAACCGACATTGATTGCAGCGGCGAAATCACAGGCCGTCTGAAGCAAAACCTGTTGCGTCAAGACGAAATTCTTACGCATGAAGTGTTCAACCGCTACCACACCGAACACGAAATGTTGCGCTACCTGAAAAAGCTGGAAGAGCGCGATTTGGCGATGAACCGCAGCATGATTTCGCTCGGCAGCTGCACCATGAAGCTCAACGCCACCAGCGAGATGATTCCGATTACCTGGCCGGAATTTGCCAATCTGCATCCGTTTGCACCGAGCGAACAAACCGAGGGCTACCGCGAATTGCTGCAAGGTTTGCAAACCCAGCTTGAAGCGATTACCGGTTTCGATGCCATCAGCCTGCAACCCAATTCCGGCGCATCAGGCGAATACACCGGCTTGTTGGCCATTCGCCGCTACCACGAAGCCAACGGCGACACTGAGCGCAACGTCTGTCTGATTCCGCAATCAGCACACGGCACCAACCCTGCTACCGCCGCCATGCTCGGCATGAAAATCATCGTGGTGAAAACTGATGAAAACGGCAACGTCGATGTCGCCGATTTGCAGCAAAAAGCCGAGCAAAACAAAGACCATCTCGGCGCGCTGATGATTACCTATCCGTCCACCCACGGCGTGTACGAAGAAGGCATCCGTGATATCTGCCGCATTATCCACGACAACGGCGGCCAAGTGTATATGGACGGCGCGAACATGAACGCCCAAGTCGGCATCATGCAGCCGGCAGAAGTGGGGGCGGACGTGTTGCACATGAATCTGCACAAAACCTTCTGCATTCCACATGGCGGCGGCGGCCCGGGCATGGGGCCAATCGGTTTGAAAGCCCATCTGGCACCATTTGCCCCAAGCCATGTTGTCGCGCCAGTCGAAGGTGCAACCGAAGGCATGAGTGCCGTATCTGCCGCGCCGTATGGTTCGGCTGGGATTTTACCGATTACTTGGATGTACATCACCATGATGGGCAAACACGGTATGCGCCAAGCCACCGAATGGGCGTTGCTCAATGCCAACTACGTCGCCCAAGCCTTGAGCGAAGATTATCCGATTCTCTACACCGGCAAAAACGGCCGCGTGGCGCACGAATGTATCGTTGATTTACGCCCGCTCAAAGCCGAAAGCGGCATCACCGAAACCGACATCGCCAAGCGCCTGATGGACTACGGTTTCCACGCACCGACCGTTTCCTTCCCCGTGGCCGGTACACTGATGATCGAGCCGACCGAATCAGAAAGCAAAGCCGAACTCGACCGCTTCATCGCCGCACTCAAAGCCATCAAGCAGGAAGTGTTGAAAGTACAAAACGGCGACTGGCCGAAAGACGACAATCCGCTGGTCAATGCACCGCATACCTCGTTTAACGTCACCGCCGAAGAATGGACGCACCCATACAGCCGCGAAGAAGCCGTGTTCCCACTGGCGTATGTGCGTGAAAACAAATTCTGGCCGAGCGTGAACCGTGTGGACGATGTGTATGGCGACCGCAATTTGGTGTGTTCTTGCCCACCGATGGAAGCGTATGAGGATTGATTCGGGTAGGGCAGGTGTGAACCTGCCTTATGTTGAATCATAGAAAATGCCGTCTGAAAAATGTTTTTCAGACGGCATTTTTTCATTATTTGATTTTATCATTGAATTTATTTTAATTTGGTAATCAATTGATTTTTATTAAGAATAATCTTCTATGGGTATGTGGGGTATAAATATTGAGGAGAAACAATAAAACGGTTAAAATCCAAACAATTATTTTAGAGATGGAAAAAGTGCAATGCCTGCAATTAGTGTATTGATTTTGGCTAAAATGAAGAAAACAATATCCAAGACTGTATTGAAAGTTGTAATTTTGCTCAAGAAGTTGTCGTAATTGATGATTTTAGTACAGATAAAACAGTTGAAATTGCAGAAAAATGTGGTGCCAAAGTCATACAGAGAGCAATGAATGGTGATTGTGGCGGGCAACAAACGTTTGCAATTGAGCAGGCTGAAAGTGAGTGGATATTTTTTATTGATGCTGATGAGCGCTGTACACAGGAATTAGGTCAAGAAATTATTCAAACAGTGGCAAGAGGAGAAGAATTTGGATTTTGGGTTAAACGAATAAACCATTTCCAGCGTAAAATCGTGAAGCATGGGCCGTTGAGTCCCGATTGGGTTTGCCGTTTGATGCCACGTCAGGGTAGTAGGGTTGAAGGATTTGTTCATCCTAAAATTATTCATCAATTTGCCGATCGAAAACTCAATGCACCGATGTTGCATTTTACTTATGAGACTTGGGAGCAATATTTACGGAAAATGAATCAATATTCAACATTGTCCGCTGAAAAATATAAAAAAGAAGGAAGAGAATACCATTTTTTGATAGATATAGTATTACGCCCATTATTTGCATTTGTGAAGATGTATATCTTGAAACGTGGATTTTTAGATGGGGTGCTTGGTTATATTCTGGCAAAAAATTATGCAAATTATACAATGAATAAGTATGTCAAATTAAAGTATTTGAATACAAGTGCTCCCAAAAATAGAAATTTTTAAAGTGTTGATAATAAAAGAAATGCCGTCTGAAAAATATTTTACAGACGGCATTTTTAGTAAACAAAACCAAAGCGGATTAGTTGGTACCCACTTTAATTTTTTGCCACAGGCTGACGGTCAGTTTCTTCGCGTCAGAACCCATTTGCGGCATCACGAAACCGTTTTGCATGTCTTCCGCAGTTGGGAAGATTGAGCGGGTTTCCACCAACTCTTTCGGCATTTTTTCACGCGCCGGCAAGCTGGCCGGGGCGAAGGTTACGGCGATGCCGTTTTTTGCTGCGATGTCGGCATCCAAAGTGTAGTTGATGTATTTGTGGGCGTTGTCAATGTTTTTCGCATCGGCAGGAATCAACCAAGATTCAATCCAGAAGCCCATGCCTTTAGGGGTCAAGACTTCGATGCCGACATTGTTGTTGACTTCTTCTGAACGGGCTTTGGCCAAGTTCAAGTCGCCACCGTTACCAGCTGCCAAACACACGTCGCCGCGTGCCAATTCGTCAATCACTGAAGGGCTGAAGCGTTTCACGTCAGGGCGAACGGCTTTCAATACTTCGGCTGCGGCATTGATGTCGTCAGTGCTGGTGCCTTTAGGGTCTTTGCCCAAGTAGTTCAATACAATCGGGAACATTTCAGACGGCGTATCCCACAAGGCGATGCCGCATGATTTCAGTTTGTTGGTGTATTCTGGTTTGAACAATAAGTCCCAGCCGTTTTCAGGCAATTGGCCGCCCAGCAGTTCTTTACCCTTGGCGGTGATGGCCAAAGTGTTCACACCTGAGAAGTAAGGTACGGCGTATTCGTTGCCCGGGTCGGCTGTTTCCAGCATTTTCAACAGCTCAGGGTCGATGTTTTTATAGTTTGGAATCAGGTCTTTATTGACTTTTTGATAAGCACCAGCTTCAATTTGGCGCGGCAAAAAGGCGATACCCGGTACAACGAGGTCGTAGCCTGATTTGCCGGTCAGCATTTTGGCTTCGAGAGTTTCGTTGTTTTCATACAAATCATAGGTCAGCTTCAAATTGTTTTGTTTTTTGAAGTCTTCAACAGTGGTTTCGTCCACGTAGTTTGACCAGTTGTAGATATTTAAGGTATCGGTAGCGGTTGCTTCAGCATTGGCAGCAGGCGCGCTGCCTGCTTGAGGTTGCTCGGCTTGTTTCTCGCCACCGCCGCACGCGGCCAGTGAAAATGCGGCCAATACGGCTAATACGGATTTTTTCATACGGGTTGGTTTCCTGATGAAAGAGTTAAAATTAAAAAGAAACAGACTTGCCCCATAAACACCCCGGCAAGCTGCAAGGTCATTGTAATGTAAGCTTAATCAAAATCAAAGCCATATCGGGAAATTTATGCAAAAAAATTCTATCGGCAGCTTTGGAAAGGTGGGGATGTGGCAGGTGGGTGGTGTGGTTTTTGGGCGAACACACGGCGCGAATCGGTAAGTTTGCAGAGAAAAGACTTGCATATAGGGGCAATCGTCTTTAAAATTGCGCGTTTACAGAATTTATTTTTCATTCAGGAGATATTCAATATGGCAAACAGCGCACAAGCCCGTAAACGTGCCCGCCAGTCGGTTAAACAACGCGCCCACAACGCTAGCTTGCGTACTGCATTCCGCACTGCAATCAAAAAAGTGTTGAAAGCTGTTGAAGCTGGTGACAAAGCTGCTGCTCAAGCAACTTACCGCGAATCAGTAAAAATTATTGACCGCATTGCTGATAAAGGCGCGTTCCACAAAAACAAAGCTGCTCGTCACAAGAGCCGTTTGTCTGCTAAAGTAAAAGCCTTGGCTTAATCTTTTGCAGCCAGCCGCATAAGGCGGCAACTCTGTAGGTGGCGACACCTGCACTAAGCGATTGCCCCTGACCGCGAAGGTATTTCAGGGGCATTGCTGCATCTTACAGACAGTGATTATTTTTCAGACGGCCTAATTAAATCCATGCCGTCTGAAAAATAAGAACGCATATCGGGTGAATTCGAATAATCCAGCCAAGCAAAAGCCGGCGGGTTAGCGGATTGACGTAAACGGTGAACATGATGTTGAAACATTATTTATGGGTAGGGGCAGGTTGCGTATTGGCCACGCCTGCTGCTTGGGCTTTGGATACGGCAGCCTTGCAATGTGCTGCTATGACCGATAACGCCATGCGTTTGGCTTGTTACGATAAGATTTATGCGGCGCAGTTGCCGCCTGCACAACCGGTGGCAACTTTGGATACCTTAGAAACCAAGCAGCCGGTGGATTTGGCGCAGACGGTCAATGCCAGCATTGAAAATAAAGAAACCACCATTGTTTTCGATGAAAAGGCCAATGAGAATTTGCTTTCCGAATCCGCTTTGCGCGATGCGGCTGAAGCCTATACGCCGTTGAGCATAATGTATGATTTGGATGTCAATGACGCGCGTGGCATTTTGACGGTGCGCGAACATAACCCAATGTATCTGATGCCTGCTTGGTATAATTCTAGTCCGAATTACTATCCGGAATCGCCTTCGCGTGGTGTGACCACGGCAGAAAAGTTTACCGAGCAAAAACGGCTTGAGACCAAAATGCAGGTTTCGTTTAAAAGCAAGTTGATGGAAGACGTGTTTAAAATTCGTGCGGATTTGTGGTTTGGCTACACGCAAAAATCCGATTGGCAGTTGTATAACCAAGGGTGGAAATCGGCGCCGTTTCGTAATACCGATTACGAGCCGGAAATTTTCCTGACCCAGCCAGTGAAGCTTGATTTGCCGTTTGGCGGTAAATTGCGCATGGTTGGTGCCGGTTTTGCCCATCAATCCAATGGTCAAAGCCGACCAGAATCGCGCTCGTGGAACCGTATTTACGCCATGGCCGGTATGGAATGGGATAAATTGACCGTGATTCCACGCGTTTGGGTGCGCACTGATGCCAATGGTGATGAAGACGATAATCCGGATATTTCCGATTACATGGGTTATGGCGATTTGAAAGTGCAATACCGCTTAAACGACAAGCAAAACATCTATTCTGTGTTGCGCTACAATCCGAAAACCGGCCATGGTGCGGTGGAAGCGGCTTACACCTTCCCGATTAAGGGTAAACTCAAAGGTGTGGTACGCGGTTTTCACGGCTATGGCGAGAGTTTAATCGACTATAACCACAAGCAAAACGGCATTGGTTTCGGTCTAATGTTTAATGATTGGGACGGCATTTAAACCGAGATTGGCGAAAGCAGTTCAACAGGTTTGTGTGCATAGCTCGTGCAAGCATAAGCGTTTATGCCACAAACCATGAAAAACACTCGTTTCTTACCGCCCAAACGCGTATAATAGTGCGTTTGGGCGGTCATATTGCGTATTTGACGGATAGGAAAACATGGCAGAACAACCAGCGGAAAGCGGTAAAATTGCTAAATCATTGAAAAGATACCTGATTACGGGTGTTTTGGTGTGGCTGCCGATTGCGGTCACCATTTGGGTGATTACCTACATCGTCACCGCCGCCGACCAATTGATTAATCTCTTGCCGGCGCATTGGCAGCCACAGCATTTCTTAGGCTTCAATATTCCCGGCTTGGGTGTGATTGTGGCGATTGTGGTGTTGTTTGTCACCGGCCTTTTTGGTGCCAACGTTTTGGGCAAACGCATCATTTCCGCTTGGGATGGCATACTCGGCCGCATTCCGGTGGTGAAATCGATTTATTCCAGCGTGAAAAAAGTGTCGGAATCTTTGCTGTCCGACAGCAGCCGTTCGTTTAAAACGCCCGTACTCGTGCCTTTTCCGCAGCCGAATATTTGGACGCTGGCCTTTGTTTCCGGCCATATTCCCGATTCGGTCAAAGCCTCGCTACCGCAAGGGGAAGAATACGTTTCAGTATATGTGCCGACCACGCCCAACCCAACCGGCGGCTATTACATCATGGTGAAAAAAAGCGATATCCGTGAGCTCAGCATGAGCGTGGACGAAGCCCTGAAATATGTGATTTCGCTGGGCATGGTGATGCCTGATGAGCATGTGCCAGAAGTATTGGTAGATGATGCGGGCAAGCCTTTATCGGAACCTAATCAACATTAAGTAATTCAGGCCGTCTGAATCTTTCAGACGGCATAACCATTTCAAACCAAATTAAATCAAACACAAAAAGGTGATTTTATGCGTACCAACTATTGCGGCTTAATCAGCGAGCAATATTTAGACCAAACCGTAACCGTCAAAGGTTGGGTGCATCGTCGTCGCGACCACGGCGGCGTGATTTTTATCGACTTGCGCGACCGCGAAGGCATCGTTCAAGTCGTGATCGATCCAGATACCAAAGAAGCATTTGAAACTGCCGATTCTGCGCGTAACGAATACGTTTTGAGCATTACCGGTCGCGTGCGCAACCGTCCGGAAGGCACGACCAACGACAAAATGGTATCAGGCAAAATCGAAATCTTGGCCAAAGAAATCGAAGTATTGAATGCTGCTGCCACGCCACCGTTCCAAATCGACGATGAAAATATCAGCGAAAACGTACGCCTGACCAACCGTGTGATTGATTTGCGCCGTCCGGTGATGCAAAACAACCTGAAACTGCGCTACAAAGTCGCTATGGGCGTGCGCCGTTTCTTGGACGACCAAGGCTTTATCGACATCGAAACACCGATGTTGACCCGCTCGACCCCTGAAGGCGCGCGTGACTATTTGGTGCCAAGCCGTGTGCATCCGGGCGAGTTTTTCGCCTTGCCGCAATCACCGCAATTATTCAAACAATTGCTGATGGTGGCCGGTTTCGACCGCTATTACCAAATCACCAAGTGTTTCCGCGATGAAGACTTGCGTGCCGACCGTCAACCTGAATTTACCCAAATCGACTTGGAAACCTCGTTTTTGAACGAGGACGAAATCATGGACATCACCGAAGCGATGGCCAAAAAAGTATTCCAAGACGCCATTGGCGTAGAATTGGGCGATTTCCCACGCATGCCGTTTAGCGAAGCCATGTTCTATTATGGCTCCGACAAACCGGATTTGCGGATCAGCCTGAAATTCACTGAATTGACCGATTTGATGAAAACGGAAGAATTCAAAGTATTCCGTGGCGCAGCCGACATGAAAGGCGGCCGCGTGGTGGCCTTGCGTGTGCCGGGCGGTGCCAAATTGAGCCGTAAAGAAATCGACGATTACACCAAATTTGTCGGCATTTACGGTGCCAAAGGCTTGGCTTACATCAAAGTAAACGATGTGACCAACTTGAGCAACGGCGAAGACAGCGGCTTGCAATCACCGATTGTGAAATTCCTGTCTGAAAACGCGTTGAAAGAAATCATCGCCCAAACCGAAGCACAAAACGGCGACATCATTTTCTTCGGTGCCGACAAAGCCAAAATCGTGAACGAAGCCATCGGCGCATTGCGCATCAAAGTGGGCTTGGAACACGGTAAAGAGAACGGCTATTTCACCGATGAATGGAAACCGTTGTGGGTGGTTGACTTTCCGATGTTCGAATACGACGACGAAGCAGACCGCTACACCGCCGTGCACCATCCGTTTACCGCACCGAAAGAAGGTCATGAAGACCTGATGGAAAGCCAGCCGGAAAACTGCTTGGCACGCGCTTACGATATGGTGTTGAACGGCTGGGAAATCGGTGGTGGCTCAATCCGTATCCATCGCGCTGATGTACAGGAAAAAGTGTTTGCCGCGCTGAAAATTACGCCGGAAGAGCAGCAAGAAAAATTCGGCTTCCTGCTGGATAACCTGAAATTCGGTGCGCCGCCGCATGGTGGTTTGGCCTTCGGTCTCGACCGCTTGGTAACCTTGATGACCGGTGCCGAATCGATTCGCGACGTGATTGCCTTCCCGAAAACCCAACGTGCGCAATGTCTGCTGACCAACGCGCCAAACGTGGTGGACGACAAGCAGTTGCGCGAATTGAGCCTGCGTTTGCGCCAAAAAGCGACCGAAAACAAAGAAGCTTAATATTCGCTTAGATCAAAGGCCGTCTGAAAGAGTGATTCTTTCAGACGGCCTTTATATACACAGGCCATCTGAAAATTTATAATGGCTGAAATTGATTTAATGAACCATTCTATGCCGATTTATTTTATTGCTGACTTACATTTGAGCGAATCACGCCCCGAGCTGACGGCGCTGTTTCTGCGTTTTATGCAAGAAAAAGCACCGCAGGCGCAGGCGGTGTATATTTTGGGTGATTTGTTTGACTTTTGGGTCGGCGATGATGAAACGTCGCCCTTGATTGATTCGGTGCAACAAGCCATTCGCAAGGTAAGCGACGGGGGTGTGGCCTGTTATTTTCAACATGGCAACCGTGATTTCATGATTGGTGAACGCTTTGCGCGTGCATGCGGCATGAAGCTGCTGCCCGATTATCAGGTGGTGGATTTATTCGGCCAGCAAGCTTTGCTGTGTCATGGCGATACTTTGTGTATTGACGATGTGCGCTATCAGCAATTTCGCAAAAAAGTGCATCAAAAATGGCGGCAGAAGCTGTTTCTAATGCTGCCGTTGTCGGTACGCTTGAAAATCGCCCATAAAATCCGCCACGCCAGCAAGCAGGACAAACAGCAAAAATCGGCTGAAATCATGGACGTGAATCCTGAATTTACGGCACAAATCGTCAAGCAATATGGTGTGCCGCTGTTGATTCATGGGCATACGCATCGGGAAAATATCCATGTAAATGAGGATTTTACCCGCATTGTGTTGGGTGATTGGAAAGCCGATTATGCTTCGGTATTAAGCGTGGATGAACAAGGGTTTCGGTTTGTCAGAGAGTAATAAAAAGAGTGGCACAATCTGAGACCTTTGCAAAACTCTTTCAAAAGCTAGCCCCCAAAGCCGACGTCATTCCCGCGCAGGCGGGAATCCATTTTTTAACGTAGCAAGCTTTTGAATAAAATAGGTTTCTTAGATATTGCGATGGATTCCCGCCTGCGCGGGAATGACGGCCTTTAGAGTTTTTATGGGTGGTTCTTGATGTTTTGAAAAGGTTTCAATCTGCGTAAACCATAAAAAGGCCGTCTGAAATCGAAAATTTTCAGACGGCCTTTTTGATATATCGAAAACACGTGATTATGCTTCAGTTTGCGTTTCAGTAGTGGGTGCAGTTTCGGCGGCAGCCACTTCAGCAGCAGGTGCTTCAGCCTGTTCAGCAGCTTTGGCTGCTTGGCGTTCTGCTTGCGTGGCCATGGCTTGTTGCACGGCAGGGTGTTGTTGCGCAATGGCTTGTTCTTCCGGGCTCACTTCGCCTTTAAAACGGTTGTTCAAATCAAAGCGTTTACCGCCGCGAGCCAATGCTTTCAGATAACGCGGGCGGCGGCAGTGGTTTGCCAATACGCGGGCAATCAGACTGGCGTCGTATTGCGGCAGGGCGGCAACTAAGTCTTGGTCGATACCGACAGCCAGCGGTTTGAAGCGCTTGAATACGTCGTATTTGCTGTAAATATGATCGGCAATCATGTCGGTTTGTTTCTTTTTGCTCATGGTTTGGACGGCGGTTTTGAGTGCGGCGCCCAAAGCGGTTTCTTGTGTCATGTTGTCTGTATTCCTGTCAGTCTGAAGCCGTGCGCTCCCTAGTACACGGCGAATGCTTGCCATTGTAGTATAAAGCGGCTGATTTGGCGAAGTTTTTGTGTGTGAATTTGTTCAGACGGCCTGATTTATCTTAATAGGCCGTCTGAACATGTGGATTATTTGAAACGGGCGATGTCGGGCGTGTTGACGCGAACATCAGCATTTTGGGCGCGGTGGCGCAAGGCATGATCCATCAGCACCAAAGCCAACATGGCTTCGGCAATTGGCGCAGCACGCAAGCCGACGCAAGGGTCGTGGCGGCCGTGGGTGGCGATTTCAACCGGATTGCCGTCGATGTCGATGCTGCGGCGCGGTGTGGCAATTGAGCTGGTTGGTTTGATGGCGATATTGACGTGAATGTCTTGGCCGGTGGAAATGCCACCGAGGATACCACCGGCATGGTTGCTCAAAAAGCCTTGTGGAGTGAGTTCGTCACCGTGTTCGCTGCCGCGTTGTGCCACACAATCAAAACCGGCGCCGATTTCAACGCCTTTAACGGCATTGATGTTCATCATGGCGTGGGCGATGTCGGCATCTAAGCGGTCGAACACCGGTTCGCCTAAGCCGACCGGAATGTTTTTGGCTTCGATGTGCAGCTTCGCGCCGACAGAATCCAGCGATTTGCGCACGCTGTCCATATAGTTTTCTAATTCTTCGATTTGGCTTTGGTTGGCCGCGAAGAACGGATTTTGGCTGATGAATTCCAAGCTTTCAAAGCGGATGGCTTTTTCGCCGACTTGGGTGACATAGCCAATGATTTCGGTGCCGAATTGCTCTTTCAGCCATTTTTTCGCCACGGCACCGGCGGCCACGCGGGCGGCGGTTTCGCGAGCAGAAGAGCGGCCGCCACCACGGTAATCACGCGTGCCGTATTTGTGCCAATAGGTATAATCGGCGTGGCCGGGGCGGAATTGCTGTGCGATGTTGCCATAGTCTTTGCTGCGCTGGTCGGTGTTGCGAATCAGCAGGGCAATTGGTGTGCCGGTGGTTTTGCCTTCGAACACGCCGGACAAGATTTCCACTTGGTCGGCTTCGCGGCGTTGGGTAACGTGGCGGCTGGTGCCGGGTTTGCGACGGTCAAGATCGGCTTGAATGTCGGCTTCGGTTAGCGACAATCCGGGTGGGCAGCCGTCAATAATGCAGCCCAAAGCGGGGCCGTGGCTTTCGCCGAAGGTGGTGACGGTGAAGAGTTGTCCGAAAGTGTTGCCTGCCATAATTCTGCTCTAAAAATGTTGTTAAACGAATGGGCTGAATTTTAACATAAAGGCCGTCTGAAACGGATTTTGTTTTCAGACGGCCTTGATTTATTTTTAATCAATCAGCTCAATTTGCCGTGGCATTGCTTGTATTTCAAGCCGCTGCCGCATGGGCATGGGTCGTTGCGGTGAATGATTTGACCTTTGGCAGCAAGGGCTTCGGGGCTGAAGTCGTTGCCGGCCGGATTGAAGGCGCCAGCAGCCAAGTCGCTCTTCGATTCACCGAGCAATTCTTCGATATCAGGCGCATCGGAATGCATTTCCTGCATATCGGTGATTTGTTGGGCAGAAAAGTCTTCGGCAGGGGTATCATTGCGCTCGATTTGCACCGAAGTCAGCAGCGACGCAATGTTGTGCTTGATGCCGCTCCACAGGTTTTCAAACATAGCAAAAGCTTCGCGTTTGTATTCTTGCTTCGGATTTTTTTGCGCGTAGCTGCGCAAGTGAATGCCTTGGCGCAGGTAATCCATCGCCGCCAAGTGTTCTCGCCATTGGTTGTCGATGACTTGCAGCATAACATTGCGCTCAAAGTCGGCCATTTGCTGTTTGCCGACCAATTCGACTTTTTCCGCGTATTCGGTTTCGATGTGGTCAATCAAACGCTCTTTCACATCTTGGCCGTCTAAGGTGTTGTCGGCTTGCAACCAGCCGGCGATGTCGGCATTCAGGCGGAAATCGGCCAGCAATTTGCTTTGCAGCGTCGGCAAATCCCATTGCTCTTCCATAGTATCCGGCGGCATGTGGGCATCGACCAAATCGCTGATGACTTCGGCGCGGATGTCTTTGGTTAAGTCGGTAACGTCTTTGTTGGTCAGGATTTCGTTGCGTTGGTGGTAAATCACTTTACGCTGGTCATTGGCCACGTCATCGTATTCCAAAACTTGTTTACGCATGTCGAAGTTGCGGCCTTCGACTTTGCGTTGTGCGCCTTCGATTTGGCGGGTCAGCATGCCGTGTTCGATAGCAACGCCACGTTCCGGTGCCAAGCGGTTGAGAATGGCGGCGGCGCGGTCAAGCGCGAACAGGCGCAATAATGGGTCTTCAAACGACAAGTAGAAACGGCTCGAACCCGGGTCGCCTTGACGGCCAGCACGACCACGCAACTGGTTGTCGATACGGCGGCTTTCGTGGCGCTCGGTGCCGATAATGTGCAAACCGCCCGCAGCAACCACTTGGTCATGCTCGGCTTGCCAGCCGTTTTCCAAAGCGGCGATTTGTGCGGCTTTGTCTTCATCGTTCAAGCTTTCGTCGGCTTGGATGGCATCGGTTTGGTGTTTCAAGTTGCCGCCCAACACGATGTCGGTACCGCGGCCGGCCATGTTGGTGGCTACAGTAATCGCCCCCACTTTACCGGCTTGCGCCACGATTAAGGCTTCGCGTTCGTGTTCTTTGGCGTTCAAGACATTGTGCGGCAGACCGGCTTCGGTCAGCATGCGCGACACCAATTCGGAATTTTCAATGCTGGTGGTGCCGACCAAGACCGGTTGGCCTTTGTTGTAGCATTCTTGAATGTCTTTGACCACGGCTTCAAATTTTTCGTCGGTCGAACGGAAAATCTGGTCGTTGAAGTCTTTACGCTGAATCGGGCGGTTGGTCGGAATAATCACCGTTTCCAAGCCGTAAATGCTTTGGAATTCAAATGCTTCGGTATCGGCGGTACCGGTCATGCCCGATAATTTGGTGTACAGACGGAAATAGTTTTGGAAGGTGATGGATGCTAGCGTTTGGTTTTCGCGCTTGATTTCCACACCTTCTTTGGCTTCAACGGCTTGGTGCAAGCCTTCAGACCAGCGGCGGCCGGCCATCAGACGGCCTGTGAATTCATCGACAATCACGATTTCGTCGTCTTGAATCACATAATGCTGATCCAAGTGGAACAAAGTATGCGCGCGTAATGCGGCCATCAGGTGGTGCATCAGCGCGATGTTGCCGGCAGAGTAGAGCGAGTCGTTTTCGGCCAGTAAGCCCATTTGGGTGAGGATCTGCTCGGCGTGTTCGTGACCTGCTTCGCTCAAAATTACTTGGTGCGCTTTTTCATCGACCCAGTAATCGCCTTCGCCGTCTTCGGTTTCTTGGCGGATTAAGTGCGCCGGAACGCTGTCCATCACTTGATAAAGCTGCACATTGTCGTCGGCTTGGCCGGAAATAATCAGCGGGGTACGCGCTTCGTCAATCAAAATGGAATCGACTTCATCGACCACGGCAAAATTCAAATCGCGCTGAACTTTGTCGTATTGGTCGGTAACCATATTGTCGCGCAGGTAGTCGAAACCGAATTCGTTGTTGGTGCCGTAGGTGATGTCGGATCCGTAAGCGGTTTGGCGGTAGAAAGGTTCCATGTCGGACACAATCACGCCCACGCTTAAGCCTAAGAAGTTATACAAAGGCTCCATAATGCCCGCGTCGCGTGCGGCCAAGTAATCGTTGACAGTCACGACGTGAACGCCTTTGCCGGACAGAGCATTGAGGTAAACGGCCAGCGTGGCGACCAAGGTTTTGCCTTCACCGGTACGCATTTCGGCGATTTTGCCGTTGTGCAGCACCATACCGCCGATGAGCTGCACGTCAAAGTGGCGCATGCCCAAGACGCGGCGGCTGGCTTCACGGCAGACGGCAAACGCTTCGACCAAGATGTCGTCTAAAGTCGCGCCATCGGCCAAGCGTTGTTTGAATTCTGCGGTTTTCCCTTGTAATGCCTCATCGCTCAAAGCCTGCATGTCGGCTTCAAGGGCATTGATTTTCGCAACGGATTTACGGTATTGTTTCAGCAAGCGGTCGTTGCGGCTGCCGAAGATTTTCTTTGCAATGTTTGTCAGCATGAATGGTTCCTGCGCCTGATATAAAATAGTGGCGAAAGCTGGATTTTAACACAAGCGATAGTGTAAGGTAGTCATGCCGTCTGAAATAGAGACAGTTTTACCGTATTTCAATATTCGTTGACAAAATCACCGATAAAAAGGCCGTCTGAAACATGAATTTAGAACAATTGGGCAAACGCGACCGGCATTTGCAGGCATTGTTGCAACAAGCGCAACAGTGGCATAGGTTGGATCAGGAAGTGAAAAATATCCTGCCCGCCAACTTGCGCGCGCATTTTCAGACGGCCTGTGTTGAAAATGGCAAACTGGTTTTGCTGGCGGCCAATAATATGGCTTCTTCGCGCCTGAAAATGATTTTGCCCTCGCTGCTGCCGCAATTGAAGCTGTTGCACGCAGATATTGCCGATGTGCAAGTAAGAGTATTGCCCAAACCGCCCAAGCCCGAGCGTAAAAATACATTGCAATTAAGCGATGTGGCTTTGCAGAGTTTTGAAGACACCGCTGCTAAACTGCAGGAACAGCATCCAAAATTGGCCGAACGCTTAGAACAGTTGGCTAAAAAGCATTATCGACAAAGATAATTTGTTAAATAATGTTAGTGTGACAATGAAAAAATAGCCTAATTAAATAGAATGAATTCTCATTTTGTAAGCAGGTGTAAATCTTCATTTAAACTTTGATTTAAATCAAAGTTTATAGCAGAATAAAGTCGCATACTTCTCTTTTGTCACAGAAGGCATGGCGCCTTTTGGCACAAATATTTTGGATAACTGAAACATTCTCATCATTAGGAGATATACATGAAAGCTTATTTGGCTCTGATTTCTGCCGCTGTTATCGGTTTGGCGGCCTGCTCACAAGAACCTGCTGCTCCGGCTGCCCCTGCTAGCGAGCCTGCGCCTGCTGCCGAAGCCTCTGCCCCTGCAGAAGCCGCACCTGCTGAAGCTGCTCCGGCTTCTGAAGCGGCTGCCCCAGCTGCCGACGCTGCTGCTGCCGGTAACTGTGAAGTCGTGGTTGAATCAAACGACGCTATGCAGTTCAACACCAAAGATATCCAAGTTAGCAAAGCATGTTCTGAATTCACCATCACATTGAAACATGTTGGTACTCAGCCTAAAGCCAGCATGGGTCACAACTTGGTGATCACCAAAGCTGAAGACCAAGACGGCGTATTCAAAGACGGCGTGGCTGCAGGTCCTGATGCTGAATATGTAAAAGCTGGTGATGAGCGTATCGTAGCACACACCAAATTAATCGGTGGCGGTGAGGAAGACACCATCAAAATCGACCCTGCTAAATTGGCAGACGGCAACTACAAATTTGCTTGTACCTTCCCAGGCCACGGTGCTTTGATGAACGGTACCATCACTTTGGTTGACTAGTCTTTTTGCACAACCGATATGAATCGAACAGCCTGCCTAGTTGCGGGCTGTTTTACTTTATCGCGCAACAAAAAGCGTAGAATAAAACAACAAGGCCGTCTGAACATAAGGAACCTCATCATGAATCCCTTCAACACCCAAAGTGTGACCTTTGCCGAACCCATCGACATGCTCTATGCCTGCCACGACAAAGTGCGCCGTTTTTGCAGCCAAGTAAAAATGCTGCCCGAATATATTGCTGAAAACGGCCGCAATGATGTGGTGCTGCAGGCGACGCGCCAAATCAGTCAATATTTCAACGTGGCCGCGCCGTTGCATCATGAAGACGAAGAAGAAAATTTCTTTCCGTTGCTGTTGCAATACGCCCCACAAGCGCAGGAAAGCATTGACGAATTATTGCGCCAACACGAAAGCCTGCATGCCAACTGGTCGGCAGTGGCAGAGGAGTTTGCCCGCTTGGAAGAAGATGCGGATTATCCGTTAAACACCGACGTATTGCAGCGCTTTACCGCCGGATACGATGTGCATTTGGATATTGAAGAACCCTTATTTGAAATGGGCAAAACCTTTATCCCGAAAGAAAAGCTGACCGAAATCGGCGAGATTATGGCGGCGAGAAGACGCAAATAATGCTTAGAAATGATTGTTTGATGGTTTCAGACGGCCTTAACACACGCTAGGCCGTCTGAAAGCGCAAACCGTTTATTTATCCCATAAAGAGAATCCCCATGCTCACCCCGCAAAGCAGCGAACTTTTCGACATTCCCTTTTATCAGTTTGCCCAAATGAAAAAACACGCGCCGGAAATGATTGAGCCGACCAAAGCCGCGTATAAACACCATTGGCAGATTTGGCGCGAACTCATCGGGCGCGTGGCCGATGATTTGGGCGAACCCTTTGCGCCACCGCACATCGAGCGCTGGTGTAACGGCTGGCAGGTGCGCGCGCACTTTTTCGCCTATTTCAAATACGCACAATACCAAGATTCCGCCGCGATTATTTCTGTGTTGCTCAACCGCCGCCGCCTTACCGTCAGCCTTGATTGGCATTGCTACAAAGCCGGCGTGTCGCCCATTGCTTTGCCGCAGTACAACCAATGGCTGGACGAATTAGACGCGCAAAAATACGCTGCTTTCGATATTTGGCACGGTGCAGAAGACGAATACGCCGATTACGCCACCGTAGCCGGCACGCCGTCTGAAAACATCCGTCTGCACAACGAAGACGATTTTTTCTGCATCGGCAAACACATCGAGCGCGCGGATTTGGGCAAGCAAGACGTGCAGCGATGGATTGTGGATGCGATAGAAGAATTGACTCCGCTGTATGAAGCCTGTTTTAAATAACTGTTTTCAGACGGCCTGTTGCGAGTTGCCAGATAAAGCGCATCTCGTTATCATCACCAGCATTCTCAGGCCGTCTGAAAAGCGGAATGCGTTTTCTTTCAGACGGCCTCAATCTAAAAAATACCATTGAAAATAAAGCATAAAATGACTGAAACCCAATCCCTAGACCTAGCCAAGCAACTCATTGCCCACCCGTCTGTTACCCCCGATGACCAAAACTGCCAGCAGCTTTTGGCCGAACGCCTGCAAAAAATCGGTTTTATCATCGAAGAAATGAATTTCGGCGACACCAAAAACATCTGGGCGCGCCGCGGTAACACCGCACCGGTGTTGTGTTTTGCCGGACACACCGATGTGGTGCCTACCGGCCCTTTGGAAAAATGGGATTCGCCGCCGTTTGAACCGACCGAGCGCGAAGGGTGTTTGTATGGGCGCGGTGCGGCTGATATGAAAACCAGCATTGCCTGTTTCGTTACCGCTTGCGAGCGATTTGTGGCCGAGCATCCCGACCATCAAGGCAGCATTGCGCTGCTGATTACTTCCGATGAAGAAGGCGACGCGCACGACGGCACCACCAAAGTAGTTGATGTATTAAAAGCCCGAGGCGAGTTGATTGATTATTGTATTGTCGGAGAACCGACCGCGACGAAAGTATTGGGCGATATGCTGAAAAACGGCCGTCGCGGCTCGCTTTCGGGCAATTTGACCGTTAAAGGCAAACAAGGCCACATCGCTTATCCGCATTTGGCGGTGAATCCCGTGCACACCTTTGCCCCGGCCTTGCTCGCGCTCACAAAAGAAGTATGGGACGAGGGCAACGATTATTTCCCACCGACCAGCTTCCAGATTTCCAACATCAACGGCGGTACCGGCGCCACCAACGTGATTCCGGGCGAACTCAACGTCAAATTCAATTTCCGTTTTTCGACCGAGTCCACCGAAGAGAACCTGAAACAGCGTGTGCACGATATTCTCGACCATTGCGGCGTGCAGTACGATTTAGCATGGTCTTGTTCCGGCCAGCCGTTCCTAACCCAAGCCGGCCGCTTAACCGACGTGGCACGCGCTACGATTCAGCAAATCTGCGGCGTGGAAGCCGAATTGTCCACCAGCGGCGGCACTTCAGACGGCCGTTTCATCAAAGCCATTGCGGCTGAATTGATTGAATTGGGTCCGAGCAACGCCACCATTCATCAGCTTAACGAAAATGTGTTGTTGGACGATATTCCGAAATTATCCGCGATTTATGAAGGCATGATGTCGGAATTGTTGAGATAATGAAGGCCGTCTGAAATGAACCCTGCCGATTTGCGTTTTGCCCATTGCGACGATTACACCGCCACCTTAAACGTGGCACGGCTGGACACGCCCATCGGCAAAATCTTGGCCGTGTTCAGCAGCGAAGGTTTGTGTTTGCTTGAATTTGCCGATCAAGACCAATTGCAGCGCGAATTGAACCATCTGCATCAAGCTTTGTCAGCCAATTTCAGTTGGCAAAAAAGCGCGTATCATGATGAATTTCAAAAGGAATTGGCTGAGTATTTCGCAGGCCGTCTGAAAACATTCAACACGCCGCTGCACATGGTCGGTACCGATTTTCAAAAGCAGGTGTGGGAGGTGTTGCTGACCATTCCCTACGGCGCAACCTTAAGCTACAAAGAGCAGGCGCAGCAGTTGGGCAATGTGAAGGCCATCCGCGCGGTCGCTGCGGCCAACGGGCAAAACAAAGTGTCGATTCTGATTCCGTGCCACCGCGTGATTGGCAGTGACGGCAAGTTGGTCGGCTACGGCGGCGGCATGACGCGCAAACGTTTTTTGCTGGATTTGGAAAGCGGCATGGAGCAGGGAACGCTGTTTTAAAGTTTCAGACGGCCTTGTTTGCAATCAGGCCGTCTGAAAAAAGATTTGAATCATTTGAAAACATAACGATAGAGAGAGTGCCATGAATCTCAAAAACCGCCATTTTTTAAAGCTGCTCGATTTCAGCCAAGATGAAATCCTGCATTATTTGAAGCTTGCCGCCGAACTCAAAGCCGCCAAAAAAGCAGGCAAAGAAGTGCAGCAGATGAAAGGCAAAAACATTGCGCTGATTTTTGAAAAAACATCCACCCGCACACGTTGCGCTTTTGAAGTAGCGGCGCGCGATCAAGGCGCGGGCGTGACCTATCTCGAGCCGACCGGCAGTCAAATCGGCCATAAAGAAAGCATCAAAGATACTGCGCGCGTGTTGGGTCGCATGTATGACGGCATTGAATACCGCGGTTTCGGGCAGGAAATTGTCGAAGAATTGGCCAAATACGCCGGCGTACCCGTGTTCAACGGCTTGACCAACGAATTCCACCCGACACAAATGCTGGCCGATGCGCTGACCATGCAGGAACACAGCGACAAACCGCTTCATCAAGTGGCTTATGCTTATGTCGGTGACGCGCGTTACAACATGGCCAATTCATTGTTGATTCTGGGCGCGAAACTCGGCATGGACGTGCGCATCGGTGCACCAAAAGCCTTGTGGCCGTCTGAAGACATCGTGGCGCAAGCCAAAGCCGTGGCAGCGGAAACCGGTGCGAAAATCTTGCTGACCGAAAACGCCAAAGAAGCCGTCAACGGCGTGGATTTTATCCACACCGACGTATGGGTGAGCATGGGCGAGCCGAAAGAAGTGTGGCAGGAGCGCATCGATTTGCTCAAAGCCTACCGCGTCACGCCTGAGCTGATGGCCGCTTCAGGCAATGCACAAGTGAAATTCATGCACTGTCTGCCTGCTTTCCACAACCGTGAAACCACAGTCGGCGAATGGATTTATGAAACTTTCGGCCTTAACGGCGTGGAAGTAACCAAAGACGTGTTCGAAAGCGAAGCCAGTATTGTGTTTGACCAAGCGGAAAACCGCATGCACACGATTAAAGCAGTGATGGTGGCTGCACTGGGTGAGTAAGGTTTAAGAATAAAATCAAGGCCGTCTGAAACATGATTGTTCAGACGGTCTTTTGTTGTTGATTGGTTTTCAGAAGAAATCAACCTTCACGGCTGTGTTCATCAGCTACTTTCACCGCTTCTTCAGCATTAAATTCGCTCAACACGCCTTGTTTCATCGAGATAATCCGTTCGGCGTGATGGAAATATTTGTCATCGTGGCTGATGGCGAAGACAGTGTAGCCTTGTTGCTGCAAAAGCGGCAGCAGTTCTTCGTAAAACACGCGGCGGAAATGCGGGTCTTGGTCGGCTGCCCATTCGTCGAGAATCAGCATGCTGCGGTTTTCTAATGCTGCCGCCAACAGGCCGAGACGTTTCTTTTGCCCCTGTGATAATTTGCTGTTGAGAATGCGGTTTTTTTCAAGTTTTACTTTGTCGCTCAATTGCAGGCGGTCGAGCCAGCGGGCAATCATTTCGGCAGAAGCATCTTCGCCCATGTTGTCGACCAGTTGGTCGAATAAATGAAAATCGGTGAATACGCTGGCAAAAAGTTGGCGGTAGGCATCGCGGTTGTGTTCGGTGATTTCGATGTCGTCCACAAAGATTTTGCCCGAAGTCGGGATGTACAAACCGGCCAAAATCATCGACAGCGTGGATTTGCCTGATCCGTTGCCGCCGATGAGAAAAACGGTTTCATGGCGACGAAGTGTGAGATTCACCGGCTGCAATGCGAATGATTGCCCGCCTTGTTCGGGGTAGGTGTAGGTGATATTTTCCAAACGGATGGTCTGCCATTCAGATGGCATGTGATGATGGCTGTGAAACTTTGGGTGGTATGCCGTTAAACCGAGATTGTTCAGCGCTTCGAGTGCCACTTTGCTGTTCATCAGCATGGGAAACGCGCCGATGGCTTGCGACAGCGGCGAGCGCATAAACAAAACAGTCATGGTGACGGTTGCTGCATCGGTCAGGCTCGCCCACTGATGATACACCGATAAATAAAAAATAATGCCGACTGCCGCCAGCATGGCGGTGTTGCCCCAGTTAATTGCCAAGGCATGCAGACTATCGGCACGCACCGCCCAGCTACGGTTATTTTGTGCGGCGGTAGTGAAGTCTTCGCGATAGAAGCGCTCGGCGCGGTAGCGGTTGAGCGTTAGCTCTTTATGACCGTCGAGGCTGGTTTCATAATTGGTGTAAAGCTCGTCTTCAAAACCACGCATTTTACGGAAGCTTTGGAACACGTGTTTGACAATCAGATTGGTGCCGACAATCATCAGCAGCAACACGACAGCGGTAACCAGAAAAAGCTTGGGTGACAGCCACGCCAAATACAGGCTACAACCGACGGTAAACAATACGCCTTGTGTAAACTCGGGCAAGCGGGTAAATGCCATGCTCAACGAGCGGATGTCGTTCGACAAGCTGGCCAGTAGTTTTGGTTTGCCCGTCAGCTGGATTTGCGCTTCTTGCGAATCCATAATCCGCTTCAAAAGCTGCGTGCGCATTTCAAACACAAACTGATGACCAATACGCGACAGGCGGATTTGCGACCAAGTGGCCACTACCAAATAAGCCAGTAACAGTAAGCCGAACGGCCACATCAAGCCACTGATCGCGCCGGCTTCACTTTGCAGCAGATAAGTGTTGATAAACATTAATACGCCGATGCCGAACAGGCCGGACAGCAAGGTCAGGCCGAACATAATCAGAAAAGGCTTACGGTATTGCCGGTAGGTAGATAAGGGAAATGATGTTCATGTATAAAGCAGTAGGAATACCAAGGCCGTCTGAACGATTCAGACAGCCTTGATGATTTATTCATGATTGTCCAAATGGTAAATTTGGGCAACAGTGTCGATGATGTCGTTGTCGGAAGAGCCGGCTTTGTTGAGTGCACGGGTAGGCGAGTGAAGCAATTTATTGGTCAATTGAATGGATAAACGCTCCAATACTTCTTCGGCCGATGTGCCTTTGGCCAATTGTTTCATGGCGTTTTCCAATACTTGGCGGCGGGCGCGTTCGCCTTCGTCACGTAATGCGCGAATCAGCGGCACGCTTTGGCGGCTTTTCTGCCATTCGACAAATTCACCGACTTTTTCTTCCACCATGGCTTCGGCAGCGGAAGCGGCTTTTTGGCGTGCTTCTTTGCCGCTTTGCACGATGTCCTGCATATCGTCCACGGTGTAGAGATAGGCATCGTTTAATTCGCTGACTTCTTCTTCAATGTCGCGTGGCGCGGCTAAATCGAGCATGAACACAGGCATGTGGTAACGTTTTTTTAATGCACGTTCGACCATGCCTTTGCCGACAATCGGCAATTGGCTGGCGGTGGACGACACAATCACGTCGTACTCATGCATGATGTCCGGCAGTTGGCTCAATAAGCACGGCTCGGCGTTGACGCTGAGTTTGTCGCACAATTCCTGCGCGCGCGGCAGGGTGCGGTTGGCGACGGTAATCAGACGCGGATTTTTGGCGGCAAAATAAGTGGCCACTAATTCAATCATTTCGCCCGCGCCGATAAACAAGACATTTAAATCGGCAATGTCGGGGAAGATTTGTTCGGCCATTTTTACCGAAGCAGACGCCATCGATACCGAATTTTCGCCCACGGCGGTATCGGTACGCACTTCTTTGGCGACGGCAAATGTTTTTTGGAACAAGGCATTCAGGTTGCTGTTGATGCTTTCTTGTTCTTGCGCGATGCGCACGGCATCTTTGATTTGGCCGAGAATTTGTGGTTCGCCCAATACCATCGAATCTAAGCCACAGGCTACGCGGAAGGCATGGCGCACGGTTTCGTTGCTGTCGAAGGTGTAGAGATAAGGGCGGATTTCATCGGCGGGCAAGTCGTGGTATTGCGCCAGCCATTCGATGATTTCTTCGGTGTCGCCGACGCAATAAAGCTCGGTGCGGTTGCAGGTGGACAAAATTACCGCTTCTTTGGCCGCATCGCTGCTGGCCAAGCTTTGCACGGCATCAGGCAGGCTTGCCGCAGCAAAAGCCAGCTTTTCGCGTATGCTCAAAGGCGCAGTTTGATGGTTGAGTCCGACGGCGGTAAGTTGCATGGGAATGTTAAGAATAGGGTAGTGTGCGTGAAGGCGTTATTATAGCGTAAGTTGGTTTTAAAAAGAATGTTTTGCGGCTTATGCAATCTGTTTGATTGCTAAATTTTAGCAGAAAATGGTTGGGCTAAATGATTGAACGGATAGAAAAAGGCCGTCTGAAATGATTCAGACGGCCTTTGATTTTGGTTTTAAACTGCTTCGGCTTCTTCAGCCAAGAAGCCGCGCAATTTTTGCATGGCTTTGGCTTCGATTTGGCGGATGCGCTCGGCCGATACACCGTATTCGGCAGCCAATTCGTGCAGAGTCAAACCGCCATCGTCTTGCAACCAGCGGCTTTCAACGATGTGACGGCTGCGGTCGTCCAGTTGTGCCAAGGCATTTTGCAGGCCATCGGTTTGCAGCGCGTAATGGGCTTGCTTGGCGATTTGCTGGGTCGGCTCGGTTTCGTTATCGGCTAACCAGTCGATTGGGGCGAAGTTGTCTTCGTCATCGTTGCTGTCGGCCAAAATGCCAATATCGTGGCCGGTCATGCGTTGTTCCATTTCCAATACTTCGGAAAGTTTTACGCCCAAATCATCGGCGATGTCTTGCGCTTCTTTCGGCGACAAGGCATTCAGGCTTTTACGCATGCTGCGCAGATTGAAAAATAGTTTGCGTTGCGGCTTGGTGGTGGCTACACGCACCAAGCGCCAGTTGCGCAGAATAAATTCGTGGATTTCGGCTTTAATCCAATGCACGGCAAATGAGAACAAGCGCGCGCCACGGCTTGGTTCGTAGCGTTTCACTGCTTTCATCAGGCCGATGTTGCCTTCTTGAATCAAGTCGGCTTGGTTCAGGCCGTAGCCATCGTAACCGCGGGCGATGGACACCACCACGCGCAAGTGGGAAAGAATCAATTGTTTAGCGGCGTTTAAATCGCCTTTTTGTTGGCGTTCTGCCAGTTGGGTTTCTTCTTCGGCAGAAAGCATTGGAATATTGTTCACGGTATGAATGTATTGCTCCAAGCTACCGTTACCGCTGTGGATTACTGGTAATGCAAAAGCGTTATTCATCATTAAGTGGCTTTCCTTGTTATGCGCGCCAGCCGGTAATCAGCAAGCGCTTAAGAATGTGTGGCGAAGTAGTATAACACTACTGTTTTGATATGGCTATTAGACCGCTTTTTTGTGTTAATGTTGTATGTGTGATAGGTTAAATTTTGTATTTTTAAAAATATGATTAATTTTTAATATTTTAGTGTTTTGCTCGGGAATAGACTTATTATAGAACAATTTATGGGTGATGTAAATTCAGACGGCCTGATAAACAATCAGTCTATCAGGCGTCTGAACAGTGTAGTGATGGGCTTATTCTTGCTTGTTGCGCAGGGTGAAAAGCAGTAAGGCTGCGGCGCTGAGTAGGCCGATTAGCCACCAAGAACTGCCCATTTTCATGTAAGGCGTTTCGCCGATGTAGCCTTTGACATGGCCTTCTAACACGGTTTCGGTGTTGGCTTCTGCTTCGCTGATGATGCTGCCTTTAGGCGAAATAATCGCGGTGGTGCCGGTGTTGGTGGCGCGCACCATATAGCGGCCTAATTCCATCGCGCGCGCTTGCGACTGCTGCAATTGCTGATACATGGCGTTGGAATCGCCATACCATGCCATATTGCTGACGTTGGCCAGCAGGGTGGATTGGCGGGCAGTGGCGATTAATTCGTCGCCAAAACCGTCTTCATAGCAGATGTTGAATGCCACACGCTGGTCTTTCATCACCAAAGGCGCTTGGCCTTCGCCGCCTTTGCGGAAGTCGGCCAGCGGCATGTTCATCATGCGGTAAAGCACGTTGGTGATGGCGGGTAAGGGTTTGTATTCGCCAAACGGCACCAAGTGGTTTTTGGCGTAATACGGGATTTCTTCGGCGGTGGTGTTGTTGTAGTTGCTTAAGTTAATCACGGCATTTTCATAGCCGTTGCCATCACGTGTGTATTGGCTGATGCCCAAAGCCAGCGCGCTGCCGTTGCTTTGTGCTTGCGCGGCAAAGGTACTCAACACTTCTTCTGGCAGGGTTTGGCGCATTTCCGGAATGGCGGTTTCCGGCAAAATCACGATGTCGGCACGGGTTTTGCTCAGCTGCTCGTAATACTTTTGAATGGTCGGAACGATTTGGTCTTCCTGCCATTTGATGTGTTGTTCGATATTGCCTTGCAGCAGGGCGACGGTGTTGGTGCTGCCGTCCGGTTCGGTAAATTCGGCTTCTTGGGCGATGTAGCCGACGGTGCACAAAGCCACGCCGCAACATAAAGGCATGAGCCGGTTTTTCAGACGGCCTGCGTTATCGACCAACAATACCAACCATGCGCCAATGCAGGCGGTGGCAAAGGTCACCAAATGAATGCCGCCGATGGGTGCGAAGCCGGCCAGCGGGCTGGTTTTGGTGATTTGTGAATAACCTAATGCGCCCCAGCCGAAACCGGTCAAGAAACGTTCGCGGGCAAACTCGGTTAGCGTCCATAAAATCGGCAGCACAATACCGATTTTAATCCAGCGCGGAAAGTGGAATTTTTTCCATAACCAAAAACACAGGGCAGGGTAGAGCGCCAAAAATGCCGGCAGCAACACTGTCATTGGAATAGCATAAAGATTCGGCAGGCCGGCAACTTCGTGCAAGGCAGTATGAATCCAGTAAAACTGGGACACATAAGCAAAAAAGCCGAACACATAAGCCGTTGAAGCAGCCACGCGCGGGCGCAGCTCAATCAGGCGGATCAGAGCGCCGAATAGCAGTGGCATCAGCCAGAAATGATAATAAGGGGCAAAGGCGAGCGGCGTAGCACTACCGATAACGATGACCAGCGGCCAATAGAGCAGCGGCTTTTGCCAATATGTTTCGAGTTTACGGAGAATCTTCATGCGTTAAGTGACAAGAAAGAGTGGAGGCCGTCTGAAGGCTTTAGGTTTCAGACGGCCTTACGGCACACAAATCAATGTTTTTTAGAGAATACTTTCATCAAAGGCAATACCACGGCGCACACCGCCGCACCGGTCAGTACACCGACCACTAAGTTGGCCACTTGTGCCATCAGGCCGGTATCCCAATGATGGGCGTGCAGGAAATCGTGTACTGGGCCGAAGTTGTGGGCGATGATACCGCCGCCGACCAAGAACATCGCCAGAGTGCCGACCACGCTCAATGCGCGCATAAACCACGGCATGAAAGCGATGATGCCACGGCCAAAGGCTTTGGCAGCGCTGCTGCCTTTTTCGATTAGGCGCAAACCTAAATCATCGAGCTTAACAATGATGGCAACCAAGCCGTACACAATCACGGTCATGCCGATGCCGATGGCCGACATCACCAAAGACTTGGTCAGCACGCCGTAGGCGCTTACCACGCCCAAGGCGATGATGATGATTTCGGCCGACAAAATAAAGTCGGTGCGGATGGCGCCGGTGATTTTGGCTTTTTCATCAAAAATTTCATCGCTGGCGTGCGAAGCGGCTTCATTGTCGTCGTTTTTGTGCAAAAATTTATGCAGCAGCTTTTCCACGCCTTCAAAACACAAATACGCGCCGCCAATCATCAATAAAGGCGTAATCGCAGCCGGTAGGAAAATAGATAACAATAAAGCCGCCGGTACCAAAATGACTTTATTAATCAGCGAGCCTTTGGCCACTGCCCATACAATCGGCAATTCGCGTTCGGCAGAAGCACCGGTCACTTGGTTGGCATTCAAGGCCAAATCGTCGCCGACCACGCCGGCAGTTTTCTTGGCGGCCATTTTGGTCATTAAGGCCACGTCGTCCAATACGGCGGTAATGTCGTCAAGCAGGGTAAATAGGGAAGCAAAAGCCATTTTGAATGGTTCCTAATAAAGAAAAAGTCATGATTTTCCGCTAAGCTAGGTTTGATTGGCGACCAGTTGACGCATAAATCTGCCTTTAGCGAAACCCACTATTATAGCTGAAAATTATACGGATTTTATCATTCAGACGGCCTTTAATTTAATTAAAGGAAAGAAAAGATTATTAAGTGGTTGCCAATTGCATGGTATGACATGTGCTAAAATTCCCCATAATCGGCCGATAACGCCATAAATCGCTGTTTTCCCCCTTAACTTCCAGCAGATCAGGAGAAATAAAAACGTGGATTGGATGAATATCTTATTCCTGCTCGGCGGCGCGCTGCTGTTTTTGAGTGTGGTTTCCACCACACTGTCGGCGCGTTTGGGTATGCCCTTGCTGTTGGTGTTTTTGGGGGTTGGCATTTTGGCCGGTGAAGAGGGGATAGGCGGCATTGAGTTTGACAATTTTGTCTCGGCCAACTTCATTTGCCAGCTTGCTTTGGCGGTGATTTTGCTGGATGGTGGATTGCGCACGCGTTTTCAGAGCTTCCATATCGGTTTGAAACCGGCGGCGGTGTTGGCAACATGGGGTGTGTTTGCCAGCGTAGCTTTGTTAGGTATTTTCACCACGCTTTATTTGGATGTGGATTGGCGCTTTGGTTTACTGATGGCGGCGATTGTCGGCTCGACCGACGCCGGTGCGGTATTCAGTCTGTTGCGCAACAGCGGCGTGCGCTTGAATCAGCGTGTGCAAGCGACGCTGGAAATTGAATCCGGTGCCAACGACCCAATGGCGATTTTCTTGGTGACTGCGGTCATTGCCATGATGGTTAAGCCGGATGAGGGCGGCGTGATGTCGTTTGTGTGGATGTTGCTGCTACAAATCGGCTTTGGTTTGCTGATGGGCTTTATCGGTGGCAAATTGCTGGCCAAGCTGGTACGCCGTCTGAATCTGCCGGAAGGTTTGTATGCCTTGATGATTGTATCGGGTGGTTTGCTGGTGTTTTCGTTTACCAACTTGATTGGCGGCAGCGGCTTTTTGGCGGTGTATTTGGCCGGCGTATTGGTGGGCAATCAGCACAACCACGCGACGGAACACGTTTTACGCGTGATGGACGGCTTAGCATGGCTGGCTCAGGCAACCATGTTTGTCGTGTTGGGTTTGCTGGTAACACCGTCGAGTGTGTTGGAGCGTGGTTCTGATGCGATGGTATTGGCGGCATTTTTGATGTTGGTGGCGCGACCGATTGCAGTGCTTACCGGCTTGTGGCCGTTTAATTACAGCGTGCGTGAAAAGGCATACATCAGTTGGCTGGGTTTGCGCGGTGCAGTGCCGATTACGCTGGCGATGATGCCATTGGTGATGGGTGTACCCAATTCGCGGGCATTGTTTGACGTGGCATTTGCGGTGGTGGTGTTGTCACTGCTGATTCAGGGCACAACCATTCCGGTGATGGCGCGCTTGCTGAAAGTGGCCATGCCGCCGAAGCCGGAGCCAACCGACAGCCGCGATATTTGGTTGGCGGAAAAAGAAGCAGTGCGCATGACATCGTTTAAAGTGGTGAAGCAATCCGAAGCAGAAGGCGTGCATCCCGATGATGTGGCGCCAATTTCAGCCAGCTTCGACCGCCGCTGTTTTGCACTGATTCGCGAAGGACACCGAATCGAGTTGCAAAGCGATACCAAGCTGAAAAAAGACGACATTGCTTGGTATATCCTGCCTGATGATCAGGTCGAAAATATGGCCTATTACTTTACTGAAACCGATAAGAGCGTGTTGCTGAATTTCGATTATTTTGGCGAATTTTCATTTGATCCGGTTAGCCGTGCCGGTGATTTGGCGAAGGCTTATGGTTTGAAATTGCAGCCGAACGAAGAGAGTTTGAGCTTGAGCGAATTATTTGAGCTGCGTTCGGAAAGCACCAAATGGGTGGAGGGCGACCGCGTGAGCATTGGTGAATTTGAGCTGACGATTAAAGAATTGAATAAAGACGGCAGCATTAAATTGATGGGTATGAAGTTCCCTGATTAAACAATGAGCTGTTTATATGAATCGAGGCCGTCTGAAATGTTTCAGACGGCCTCGATTTATTTTTCAGGCTGAGGCCTTTGCAAAACCCCAGATTTGAGTGCAGTTCGAAGTTAAAGCAGCACAGAAAGTGCAGACATATCACAAAGATAGGCAAGCTTTCGAGCAGCGCATAACGAAGAAATGTGCCAAAGATGGGGAATTTGCAAAGGTCTCAAGCTTTAAAACGCTTCACCAACTTTCACGCCGTTGGCAACATCTTTCGGTGTCGCCAGTTGGGCAGTTAAGGCTTGTGCGGCTTTGAATTCATTACTCTGCATCATCGCTTCGGCGGCTTCGGTGCTCAAGGTGTTGGCCATATAAGCCCAACGTGCGGCCAAGTGCGGATTATGCGGCATGTCGAAATCTTCGCGCAGTTCATCGACTAAGTCAGGGCGGTTGCACACCAATGCAATATCGCAGCCGGCGGCAAACGCGCTTTGAACGCGCGCTTTAATGCCACCCGCGCTGCCCGCGCCTTCCATGGTGAGGTCGTCTGAAAAAATTACGCCGTCAAAACCAATATCTTGGCGCAAGATTTGTTTCAGCCATTTTTCTGAAAAACCGGCCGGATTCGGGGCGATTCGTGGATAAACCACATGCGCAGGCATCACCGCAGCCATGCCTGCATCGCTGAGTTTGCCGAACGGAATCATATCGGCGGCCTGTAAATCGGCCAAGCAGCGGTCGTCTTGCGGCTGGGTGAGGTGGCTGTCGCCTTTGACAAAGCCGTGGCCGGGGAAGTGTTTGCCGCAGGATTTCATGCCGCCTTTGTTTAAACCTTTTTGCAAGGCCAAGGCCAATTCGGTGACGATGTCGGCATTTTCGTGAAAGCTGCGGTTGCCGATAACGGCGCATTGCCCCCAATCCAAATCCAATACCGGTGTGAACGATAAATCCACGCCGCAGGCGCTCAATTCGGTTGCCAATACCCAGCCCACTTGTTCGGCTTGGGTTTTGGCGGCGGCTTCGCCTTGGTTGTCCCAAATTTCGCCCAATACGCGCATGGCCGGCAGGCGTGTGAAACCGTTAATAAAACGCTGTACGCGGCCGCCTTCGTGGTCGACGGCAATAATCAGCTCTGGCGTGCGCAAGGCTTTGATGTCGCGGATTAAGGCTTTGAGTTGCGGCACGTTGTCAAAATTTCGGCGAAACAGAATCACGCCGCCGATGGCAGGGTCGAGCAGGCGTTGTTTTTCTTCGTCGGTCAATGCAAACGCATTCACATCGGCCATCACCGGGCCGCGTTCCATCACGGTTTGGGTCATTTTGTTTCCTTTATTGCAAAACGTTTCAGACGGCCTTGAGGCCGTCTGAACAATTAAGCGGCAAGTGCGGCTTTTTTGCTGCGCAACACCAAAATCAATACCGCCAGCACCACGGCAGTCACGCCGAAGCCGAGCAGGGCGGAATGGGTGAAGCCCAGTACCAGATAGCCGCTGGCGGCTGCGGCAGCCACGGTCAGTGCGTAAGGCAGCTGCGAAGTGACGTGGTCGATGTGGTTACATTGTGCGCCGGTGGAGGACAGAATAGTGGTATCGGAAATCGGTGAGCAATGGTCACCACACACCGCGCCGGCCATCACTGCCGACAAGCAAGGGATAATCAGGCTCGGGTCGATTTTCACCGCCATGGCCGCAGCAATCGGCAACATAATGCCGAAGGTGCCCCAACTGGTGCCGGTGGCAAATGCCATTACGCTGCCCAAGGCAAACAGAATTACCGGTAAAAAGCCCGGGTGGATGTTGCCCGCGACTAAGGTGGATAAAAATTCGCCGGTGCGCATTTCGCTGACCACGGTGCTGATCAGCCACGCCAAAATCAGAATGCTGATGGCGCCAAACATCGATTTCATGCCTTCCCAAATCGCTTTTGGGTAAACATGGGCTTCGATGGTGCCGACTGTGCAGAACAATACTGCCAACACGCCCAACACGCCGCCGAATACCAATGAAGTGTTCACATCGGTGTTTTCAAATGCGCCTAAAATGCTGAAGCTTTCTAAGGCTTGTGCGCCGGTGTAGAGCATGGCGGAAATGGTGGCGAAAATCAGCACCAATACCGGAATAATCAGCGCAAACACGCGGCCTTTCGAGCCGTCTGAAACGGCTTGTTCTTCATGTGTTTCGTTCAGGGCTTGTTGCTCGAAGCGGCTCATCGAACCGATGTCGAACGAGAAATACGCCACAAAAAACACCATCAACAGCGCAAACAAGGCGTAATAGTTCATCGCGCTCATGGCGATAAACGTGCCCATCGGCGTGTATTCAGTGATGTTGTAGGTCACCAGCAAGCCTGCCAACGTGGCGATAATCGAAGCCCCCCAGCTGGAAACCGGCATCAGCACACACATCGGTGCAGCGGTGGAGTCCAAAATATAAGCCAATTTGGCACGCGATACTTTGAAGCGGTCGGTCACCGGACGGGCAATCGCGCCCACGGCCAAGCTGTGGAAATAGTCATCAATAAAGGTCACGAATACCAAGCAGGCGGTCAACATTTTGGCGCCGCAACGGCTTTGAATGTGTTGTCTTGCCCAGTCGGCAAATGCTTGATTACTGCCTGAATAAGTCAGCAAAGAAGTAAAAATACCCAATAATAACAAGAAAATCAGTATTTTGAGTTTACCCAGCGACCATTCGCCATCAGCCCAAACCAATGATATAGCAATGTCTTTAAAGTGGGTCAGGGCATTGAGCGGGTTGCCGCCGGTGAGCATCAATACGCCGACGATGATGCCGATGGCCAGAGAGAGTAAAACGCGGCGGGTAATCACGGCCAGCGCCAGCGCCAGAAATGCCGGAATCACCGACATAAAAGAGCTTGAGTAATCGATTAATTGCATAAAATAAAAGGATAAAGTGTCAATGAAATTAGTCTGTTTCAGACGGAATAATGTGTATGAATAAGGTCGAGACCTTTGTAAAACTCGTAAATTTTCAAAAATCTTTAAACCGTCATTCCCGCGTAGGTGGGAATCCAGAACGTAAAATTACTGAAATAATTAAATATTCCTGAAAACTCTAAGTCTGGATTCCCGCCTACGCGGGAATGACGGGCATAGTTTTCTTGGTTTAAATTGAGTTTTGCAAAGCCTCATGCCGTCTGAAAAAGCATTAAGGCTAAACGGCAAAATACCCGCCATTTCAAAAATAACGGGTATTTTATCATTACTTTACAAGTTTATGCCGTTTTATTGCAGATTCAAGGCCAAGAAGAGAGTATCGCCGCCGCGACGTACCAGCAGTGGGACATTTTTACCGGCGCTGATTAAGGCACTGCGGAAGCTTGATTCGTCATTCACCGACATTTGCCCTACCGCCATGATTTCGTCACCGCGCTTCAAACCGGCACGTTCGGCCGCACCGCTTGCGCGGGCAACGATTAAGCGTTGTGTGTTATCGGTGGCTTGAGTCTGCAGGGTCAGACCGGCTTCTTCTATCATAAAGGTTTGTACATCATTGGGTGACATCAAGTTTCCCATTTCAGCTTGAGCGCTAGGCGATGATGTCCCCGTACTTCCTAAGGTTACAGTGATGGCAATTTTCTCACCGTTGCGCCACACTTCCAGTGTTACTTCTTTCCCCGGGGTCATGGCGCCGACCATGACCGGTAAGTCGCTGGAAGCGCGCACTTCTTCACCATTTACACTGCGCACAATGTCACCTACCTGCAAACCGGCTTGCTGCGCGGGGCTGTTTGGCATCACTTTGGCAATCAAAGCGCCGCTGGCACGGTCTAAGTTGAACGATTTTGCCAAGTCGTAAGAGACTTCTTGGATAATCACACCCAATTGGCCGCGCTGCACTTTGCCGCTGGTTTTCAGCTGTTCGGCCACATTCATCGCCACATCAATCGGAATGGCGAACGAAATGCCCATAAAGCCACCGCTGCGGCTGTAGATTTGTGAATTGATGCCGACCACTTGGCCTTTAAGGTTAAACAATGGTCCACCCGAGTTGCCCGGGTTGATGGCGACGTCGGTTTGGATAAACGGGGTGTAGTGTTCGTTCGGCAGACTACGGCCTTTCGCCGACACAATGCCTGAAGTGACGCTGTTGTCAAAGCCAAACGGTGCGCCGATAGCCGCCACCCATTCGCCCGGTTTGAGCATTTTGGGATCCCCGATTTTGACAGTCGGGAGATTGTCGGCCTCGATTTTCAATAAAGCCACATCAGATTGCTGGTCGGAACCAATCAGCTTGGCGGTGTATTCGCGTTTGTCGTTGAGCAATACTTTGATGTTGCCCATACCTGCAACAACGTGGGTATTGGTGAGAATGTAGCCGTCGGGGCTGATGATAAAACCTGAGCCGAAGTTCAGCTCGCTGCTGTCGGCTCCTTCTTGAGGCATATCGGGCAGATTGGGTACCAAGCGTTTAAAAAATTCATAGAATGGATCGTTATCCGGAAATTGACTGAGATCCATACCGCTTTCTTCAGCACGCTGCTGGCTGCGCTTGGCTGCCGTGGCTTGAATATTGACCACGGTTTGCCCTTCGTTTTGTACCAATTGGGCAAAATCAGGCAGCAACATACCGATGCTGCCGTCGTCTTTTTGCGGCTCAATGCGTTGAACCAGTTCTTTTTCTTCGTCTTGGGTGTTGTCGTTACTGAAAAAACTGCCGGCTTTGTCACACGCGCTCAACGCCAGTGCGGAGGCGATGGCTAAAGCCATATATCTTTTGGTATTTTTTGTCACAGTCATTCCTTGTTATGCAGTATCTGTTTTATCGGGTTGCGGTTTGTCAATCAGACGGAAGGGCAAGATGCCCACAATACCCCTAATTCGAATGGATAGGGGCAATTTTACCGATTATGGACATTTTTTCAAGCATTTCATTTTCAATGGAAAAGGCCGTCTGAAACGTTTCAGACGGCCTCAAAGCCTAGCTATATTGGGGCTTAGGAAGCAAAATCATCAAAAAACCTGATAAGCTCCTAATATGAAACTAAAAAATAAGTATCAAAAGTTCAGCAAAATTTCAGAGCAAAAGTTT
>NZ_PDBT02000018.1:0-38499 GCF_002551535.2 Neisseria sp. N95_16 | reverse complement strand
CCGCCGACCGAGAAAGACATTGGACTATGAGACACCGGGTGATCTGTTTTCAGCAGCCCTTGCCAATGGCATTTGAGCGTTGCACTTGAAATGCGAATGTAAGGCCGTCTGAAAACGGCATATTTTTTTACCATGCTTTCAGACGGCCTATTTTGTCATTTTTCAAATGGCGGCACAGCCAATCCGAATTGCGCCAAAAGTTCGACTGTTTCAAACACTGGCAAGCCCATCACACCGGTAAAACTGCCTTGCAAATGCGCGACAAATACACCACCCAAACCTTGAATCCCATACGCTCCGGCCTTATCCATCGGTTCGCCGCTGGCAATATAGGCTGCGATTTCAGCCGTACTCATGGTTTTGAAGGTCACATCACTCTGCTGCAACAGTGTGCATGTTTCGCCCTGCCAATACACGCTGACGGCGGTATAGACCTGATGCGTGGTGGCGGATAATTGCGTCAACATTTCCGCCGCATGGGCTTCGTTTTCCGGTTTGCCTAAGATTTGGTTTTGATAAGCGACGGTGGTGTCGGCGGTGAGAATCGGAAACTCGGGCGGCTCGGTATTCTTAGCCTGCCATTGCACCACGGCAGCGGCATTTTTTTCACGCGCCAAGCGTTGCACATAATCGGCAGCCTTTTCTTGCGGATACGGCGTTTCATCGATTTCGGCAGGCAGGCGCTGCACGGTATAGCCTAAGTTTTCTAGAATTTCACGGCGGCGCGGGCTGCCGGAAGCGAGATAAATGTGGTTCATAAGGTGATCGCTTTATTGTATTTTCAGACGGCCTCAAGATAGGCCGTCTGAAACTTATTTATACTCTTCAGCAAGATTAATATAATTCACAGCCGATTGTTTTAAAAACGCTTTTTCTTCATCCGTCAACGCACGCGCTTGTATGACGGGCGAGCCGAGATACAAAAAGCCGCTTTGCAGATGCTTACCCGGCGGCACCACGCTGCCCGCACCGACCATCACTTCATCGTCAATCACCACGTCGTCCAACACAATCGCGCCCATGCCGACCAATACACGGTTGCCGATGGTGCAGCCGTGCAGGATCACTTTGTGGCCGATGGTCACGTCTTCGCCGATAATTAAAGGCGAGCCTTCCGGCTTTTGGGGGCGTACGCCGGTGACATGCAACACGCTGCCGTCTTGAATATTGGTGCGCGCACCGATGCGGATGTGGTTCACATCGCCGCGCATGGCCACCAGCGGCCAAACGTTGACCTGCTCGGCCATGCTGACTTGGCCGATGACCACGGCGGTGTCGTCAATAAAACATGTTTCGTGAATATCGGGGGTGTGGTGTGTGTAAGGGCGAATCGGCATGGCGCACTCTTTTTAGTCAATATTGGAAAGGGATTTATAACATAATCAATGCCGTCTGAAAACGCGGTAATTTTTTTCAGACGGCATTTGTGCTGAATCATTTTTGCCAGGCTGTCTCACCAAGACCGTCTGAACATCATTTCTTTGATATTCAGACGGCCTGATTATGGGTAAACTATTCTTTCAGTTCAACAAAGCCACGCCATTCTACAAAGGAAAACCCATGTCTAACCGCCTGACCCAACTGCTCGGCTGCCGTTTGCCTGTGATTCAAGCACCGATGGCCGGCGTGCAAAACAGCCGTCTCACCATCGCTGCCTGCCGTGCCGGTGCGCTCGGTTCACTGCCCGCCGCCATGCTCTCGCCCGAGCAACTGCATGCCGAAATCTTAGCCATCCGCGCTGCCACCGATGCTCCGTTTAACGTCAACTTTTTTGCCCACCGCCAGCCTGAAGCCGATGCCGACAAGATGCAGCAATGGCTTAACACACTGGCGCCTTATTATCGCGAACTCGGTATCAATGCCGATGATATTGCACAAGGCGGCGGACGGCAGCCTTTCGGCGCGGCACAGGCAGACATTATTGCCGAACTCAAGCCGCCGGTTGTCAGCTTTCATTTCGGCTTGCCTCAAGCGGATTTGCTTCAACAAGTAAAACAAAGCGGCGCGAAAATCTTGGCTTCCGCCACCACGGTTGACGAAGCGCGCTGGCTGGTGCAAAACGGCGCTGATGCGGTGATTGCCCAAGGCTTGGAAGCGGGCGGCCACCGCTCGATGTTCCGCAGCCAAGTGCATGAACAAGTCGGCACTTTTGCGCTGCTGCCGCAAATCCGTGCGGCAGTCGATGTACCGGTGATTACGGCCGGCGGTATCAGCAATGCAGCTACCGCCCGTGTGGCGCAGACACTAGGCGCAGACGGCATTCAAATCGGCACAGCTTTATTGTTGGCCGACGAAGCCGGCACCAGCACCCTGCACCGCGCCGCCTTGCAAAGCCCACGTGCAGAAACCACCGCTTTAACCAATCTGTTCTCCGGCGGCTTGGCGCGCGGCATCGTCAACCGCTTTATGCGTGAAAACGGCTGCATTCACCCCGACGCACCACCATTCCCACTCGCCCAAAGCGCATCGGCACCATTACGCAGCGCCGCTGAAAAACAAGGCAGCGATAACTTTTCGCCTTTGTGGGCAGGACAAAACGCACGGCTTGCCCGCAGCGGCAGCGCGGCAGAAATTATTGCGGAAATTGCCGGTGGATTTACGGCATAATTTTAAAAATTATTTTTGAATATGAAATAGGCCGTCTGAAAACAACATATTTTCAGACGGCCTGAGACCTTTGCAAAACTGATCAATCATTAATAAAAACCAAAACCGCCGTCATTCCCGCGCAGGCGGGAATCCATCTCAGAATTTAAGAAACCTATTTTATTCAATATCTTGTCATACTGAAAAATGGATTCCCGCCTGCGCGGGAATGACGGCGGTTTTATGTGTGCTGGCTTTTGAAGGAGTTTTGCAAAGGTCTCGGCCTGTTTCAATTAAGCCAACTTCGACTTACTCAGCCAATAACTTTTTCCAACGCGCAGCTTGGAAACGCACTTGTTCCGGCGCAGTGCCGCCCAAGTGGTTGCGCGCATTCAGGCTGCCTTCCGGTGTGAGCACTTCATATACATCTTCGGCCACCAAATCGGAAAAGCCTTGCAACACGTCCAGCGGCAAGTCGCTCAAATCCACGCCTTTTTCATCAGCATGGCGCACGGCTTGCGCCACCACTTCATGCGAATCGCGGAACGGCATGCCTTTTTTCACCAAATAGTCGGCCAAATCGGTGGCGGTGGCAAAACCCTGCATCACGGCAGCGCGCATGTTTTCCGGTTTCACGGTCACGCCGCGCATCATGTCGGCGTAAATACGCAAGGTGTCAATTAAGGTATCAACCGTGTCAAACAACGGCTCTTTATCTTCCTGATTGTCTTTGTTGTACGCCAACGGTTGCGATTTCATCAGCATAATCAAGCCCATCAGATGGCCAATCACGCGACCAGACTTACCGCGCACCAGCTCCGGCACATCAGGGTTTTTCTTCTGCGGCATAATGCTTGAGCCGGTGCAGAAGCGGTCGGCAATGTCGATAAAACCAAAACGCGGGCTCATCCACAAAATTAATTCTTCGCTCAAGCGGCTCAAGTGAATCATCACCAAAGAAGCAGCGGCGGTAAATTCGATGGCAAAATCGCGGTCGGACACGGCATCGAGCGAGTTTTGGCAGATTTGTTCAAAACCCAACAATTCGGCAGTGATTTCGCGCTGAATCGGATAAGTGGTACCAGCCAAGGCTGCCGCACCCAAAGGCATGCGGTTGACGCGTTTGCGACAGTCGGCCATGCGCTCGAAGTCGCGGCCGAGCATTTCAACATAAGCCAGCATATGATGACCAAAGCTCACTGGCTGGGCAACCTGCAAATGGGTAAAACCGGGCATCACCACTTCGGCATTGGCTTCGGCCAACTCCACCAAGGCCGCCTGAAGGTCTTGAATCAGGGTTTGGATGTCGGTGATTTGGTCGCGCAACCACAAGCGGATATCGGTGGCGACTTGGTCGTTGCGGCTGCGGCCGGTGTGCAAGCGTTTGCCGGCATCGCCGATTTTGTCGGTCAGACGGCGCTCGATGTTCATGTGCACATCTTCCAAATCCAGCGACCATTCCACTTTTCCGGCTTCGATTTCTGCTATAATCTCGGCCATACCTTGTTGGATGGCGGATAAATCATCGGCACTCAATACCCCGCTTTGCTGCAGCATTTGCGCGTGTGCCAAAGAGCCTTGAATATCCCACTTGGCCAGACGCTTATCGAAGTCGATCGAACCGGTGTATTTTTTCACTAATTCGGATACCGGCTCGTTAAAACGGCCCGACCAGGTTTTATCATTACTCATTATGCTGTTCCTCAGATATCAAACAAAAAGTTAACCATCAAAATCAGGTTAACATCATAAAAACAAAAATGGCTAAACTTTTACATGCGCCATTATACGTCAATTACCTCAAAAAATATCCCGGACTTTTACAACGCCGGATAAGTACAATACAGCGGCTGTACCATTCCTGCTGCTTGAATGGCATCTTTTAAACTCTGACGGCCTACTCGCCGACACTGTAAACCCAAAGCCGTACTCCGACAGCAAATTATCCGATAAAATTTGAAAAATGCTTGGCTTTGGCTTTCATAAGGATACTGACACTGTAAGCAGAAACGCTTCAATATCTTCTCATCAATATCCGTTTTTCTTTCTACACACACCCCCCATCTACATGGTTTGGCAGTTAAATCACTCAGACACTATACTAAAAAGCCGCCTGAATACTTCAGACGGCTTTTAATCTTAACAGAACCTGCTTGAAACCCTATTCGATGTTTTGTACCTGCTCGCGCATTTGCTCGATTAATACCTTCAGCTCCACCGACGCTTGTGTGCTTTCAGCAGCGATGGCTTTGCTGCCCAAAGTATTGGCTTCGCGGTTGAGTTCTTGCATCAAAAAATCCAAGCGTTTGCCGACACTGCCTTTGCTTTCGGTCACAATGCGGCGTACTTCGCCGATGTGGGTACGCAAGCGGCTGAATTCTTCATCAACATCGGATTTTTGAATAAACAGAGCAAACTCTTGCTGCAGGCGGTCGTTATCGATGTTTGCCACGGCTTCGGCCAAGCGTGTGCGCACTTTTTCCATATGTGCTTCCAGCAGGCTTGGGAACAATTCGCTCAAAGCATCGACAATGCCTTCCATTTTTTCCAAGCGGTCGAGCAGATGGTCAGCCAGTTTTTTACCTTCGCGCTTGCGGGCGGCGCCAAAGTCTTTCAAAGCCTGTTTCAACAAATCCTGTACGGCTTGTGCAAATGCCTCCGGATCTTCGCTTTGGCTGGCCAACACACCCGGAAATTTCAAAATATCCGCCACGGTCAACTTGCCTAAGCCGTCAAACTCATCGCGCCATTTTTCATTTAAACCGGCCAATTGTGCCACCAAGTCCTGATTCACTTCCAAGCCTTGCGCACCTTGAGCAATGTCTTGAATTTGAATGCGGCATTCCAATTTACCGCGCACGGCTTCAGCGGCAATCTGCTCGCGCAACGCACCTTCCAAATGGCGCAAATCATCAGGCATGCGGAATTGCACGTCTAAATAGCGGTGGTTCACCGCGCGGATTTCCAAATTAATGCGTTTGCTGCCACATTCACCGGCGGCATTGGCAAAGCCAGTCATACTGCGAATGGTCATGGTTTTACTCCGTTTCTACATTACGAGTGAAAGTGGTTTCAATATACCATAGCGCCCAAGCAGATGATAGGCCGTCTGAAAGAAGCTGCTATAATCGCCCTATATTTTTATTAAGGAATATTTTTATGACCCACCCTATCCGCACCAGCCGCGCTGCCGACAACCTGCGCGACATCCGCATCACACCGAATTTTCTGCCGCACGCCGACGGCTCGGTGCTTATCGAATGTGGTAACACCAAAGTGATCTGCACCGCATCGATTGATGAAAACGTACCGCCGTTTCTGCGCGGTAAAGAACAAGGCTGGGTGACTGCGGAATACGGCATGTTGCCCGCTTCGACTGCTTCTCGTATGCGCCGTGAAGCCGCTGCCGGCAAACAATCCGGCCGCACGCAAGAAATTCAACGTTTAATCGGCCGCTCGCTGCGTGCCGTGGTGGACATGAAAAAACTGGGCGAGCGTCAAATCTTAATCGATTGCGACGTGATCCAGGCCGACGGTGGCACGCGCACCGCTTCGATTACCGGCGCATTTGTGGCCTTGCAAATGGCGGCAAACAAGTTGCTTTCAGACGGCCTGATTGCCGAAACGCCAATTATCGAAGCCGTTGCCGCCGTATCTGTGGGCGTGGTGGCCGGTGTACCGTTGTTGGATTTGGATTACCCCGAAGACTCCGGCTGCGACAGTGACGTGAATATCGTGATGACCGCTTCAGGCAAAATCATCGAAATCCAAGGCACAGCGGAAGGCGCACCGTTTACGCTTGATGAATTGGGCAAACTGATTGCCTTAGGCCAAAAAGGCATTGCCGAATTGGTGCAACACCAGCAAGCTGCTTTACAGGCTTAATTCAGATAACAAAGCCGTCTGAAACTGTTTCAGACGGCCTCTTTTATATATTTCTTACAATCAATGGATATTTTTCACTCACTTTTTGCGCAATACCAAGGTATCGCTGCCGAACTGGTGGCATTGGAGCTGGTCGCCGTAATCTTCGGTATGGCCAGCGTGTGGCTGATCCGCAATGGCAGCGTGTGGGGCTTTCCCGTCGGCATTGTCAGCACTGCCGGCTTCGTGTGGCTGTTGTGGGTTTATGCTCTTTTTGGCGATATGCTGATTAATGCTTATTACACGGTTTTAAGCGTGTATGGTTGGATAAACTGGTCGAAGCGGCAGCAGGCAGATAAAACCTTCCGCATCACTCCTTTTGTACGCAAAGACTGGTTGGCCTGCATGGCTTTGAGCCTCTTCAGCATGCTGTTTGTCAGCTTGGTTTACTGGTTCAAACCTTACATTAATAATGGTTTTTCTTGGCAGGGTGTCAGCGCGGGATTTGCCCATTTCACATGGCTGGATTACACCGATATCTTCACCACCTCGCTGTTTCTGGTGGCCATGTGGCTGATGGCGGAAGGCAAAATCGCCCACTGGATTTTATGGGTCATTGCCGATGCCGTATCGGTGCCGCTTTATTTTTATAAAGGGCTGACCTTCAGCGCCTTCCAATATATCGTGTTCACCCTCATTGCCATCAGCGGATATGCCTCATGGAAAAAAATCTCAGCCAAACAAACCCACCCCTCCACCGTTTTGCCGTAATCGGGCCGGAATCGACAGGCAAAACCACTTTATCGCAAGCCTTAGCAACGCATTTCCAAACCCATTGGGTGCCGGAATACATGCGTGACTACTGCCAGGTTTTGTGGGACGAATCCCAGCAAATCTGCAACCGGGAAGATTTGATGCCGATTGCGCAAGGACAGATGGAATCTGAAAACCGGCTGGCACAAACTACGCGTGACGTACTGATTTGTGATACTTGCCTGTGGGAATTGGTGGTATATGCCTATCTTTATTTTGGCGAATGCCCACCCGATTTGGAAGCAGCTGCCTTAGCCTCACATTACGACACTGTTTTACTGACCGATATTGATGTGCCATGGGTAGCCGACGATTTGCGCGACAAACCGCAAGAGCGTGAAAAAGTATTGGCTTTGTTCCAAAACTTTCTTAAACGCAATCATATTTCGTTTACGCTTTTGAGTGGTTCGCATGAACAGCGTTTGCAACAAGCCGTCAATCTGATTGAACACGCTTTAATCAAATAAACCATTCAAAGCCGTCTGAACATTATGTTTCAGACGGCCTTTTCATTTATAACGCCCATCATTCACACGAAAACAAGTGGCAATATTGTCAACAATGTCACGAAACTGCCCCATTTCCCAAAGAGTTAGGCCATAAAACCGAATTAATCGGGCTGCAACCTTGAATTTTATGTAAAAAATAGTAATAATAACCAAACTTTTCTCACCAACGCAGCAACAAACCGCTGCCCCAACTCCCAAAGAAAGCACGAAAAAAATGGCGTTAATCGTACAAAAATACGGCGGCACCTCAGTCGGTTCCGCCGAACGCATTAAAAACGTAGCCAACCGTGTTGCCAAAGCCCGCGCCGAAGGTCATGACGTTGTTGTCGTGGTATCGGCCATGAGCGGTGAAACCAACCGCTTGGTTGCCTTGGCACACGAAATGCAAGACACGCCCGACCCACGCGAGTTAGACGTCGTATTGTCCACCGGCGAACAAGTGACCATCGGTTTACTTGCCATGGCCTTGAAAAACATCGGCGTAGATGCCAAGAGCTACACCGGCTGGCAAGTCGCTTTGAAAACCGACACTGCCCACACCAAAGCCCGCATCGAGAGCATTGACGACGCCAAAATGCGTGCCGACTTAGATGCCGGCCGCGTGGTAATTGTGGCCGGTTTCCAAGGCATCAGCAGCGAAGGCGACATCGCCACTTTAGGCCGCGGCGGCTCGGATACTTCTGCCGTTGCGCTGGCTGCCGCCCTGAAAGCGGACGAATGCCAAATCTATACCGATGTAGACGGCGTGTACACCACCGACCCACGCGTGGTGCCTGAAGCGCGCCGCTTGGATACCATTACTTTTGAAGAAATGTTGGAACTGGCCAGCTTGGGTTCGAAAGTTTTGCAAATCCGCTCCGTAGAATTCGCCGGAAAATACAAAGTACGCCTGCGCGTATTGAGCAGCCTGCAAGATGGCGGCAACGGCACCTTAATTACCTTTGAAGAGGACGACAACATGGAAAGAGCTGCCGTAACCGGTATCGCCACCGATAAAAACCAAGCCCGCATCAACGTGCGCGGCGTACCTGACAAACCGGGCGTGGCCTACCAAATCTTGGGCGCGGTAGCCGATGCCAATATTGAAGTTGACATGATTATCCAAAATGTCGGCTCGGAGGGTACCACCGACTTCTCGTTTACCGTTCCGCGCGGCGATTACAAAGCCACACTGAGCCTGTTGAACAACTTGAAGGACAGCATCGGCGCAGCGGATATCGATGGCGACGACACCGTATGCAAAGTTTCCGTAGTGGGCATGGGCATGCGTTCACACGTCGGCGTGGCAGCGAAAATCTTCCGCACTTTGGCTGAAGAAGGCATCAACATCCAAATGATTTCGACTTCTGAAATCAAAGTTTCCGTATTGATTGACGAAAAATACATGGAACTGGCTACCCGCGTTCTGCACAAAGCTTTTGAATTGGAAAAATAATTTTTTTCTGATGAAATAAGATAGGCCGTCTGAAAACTTGGTTTTCAGACGGCCTTTTATATTTGAAAAATGGATTCCGAATCAGCTAAATCAAGAAAGGCTGATACCTTTGCAAAACCTTATGCACACACAAAACGCCGTCATCCCCGCGCAGGCGGGAATCCATCGAAAAATTTAAGCAACCTGTTTTATTCAATAGTTTAACTTGCTCATAAATGGATTCCCGCCTGCGCGGGAATGACGTCGTTTTTGATTTTTATTGTTGGGGCTGGAGTTTTTCAAAAGTCGCAGGCCGTCTGAAAGCATTCACCTTTCAGACGGCCTATTGACTACCCTACTTCATTAATACCAACCGCGCGCCTTCATGGCTTTTTCAATGCGGCGGATACTCATCATATACGAAGCGGTGCGCAAATCGACACTGTATTCCTGCGCCAAGTTCCAAATATCTTGGAATGCACGACGCAGCACCACGGTTTGTTTTTGCTGAACTTCATTAAACTCCCAGTAATAGCCTTGCAGGTTTTGCACCCACTCGAAATACGACACCACCACGCCGCCGCAGTTGGCCAGAATATCTGGCACCACCAATACGCCGTTGGCCTGCAAAATTTCGTCCGCTTCCGGTGTGGTCGGGCCGTTGGCGCCTTCCACCACGATTTTGGCTTTCACATCACCGGCATTTTCAGAGGTGATTTGGTTTTCCAGCGCACACGGTGCCAACACGTCCACATCCAAAGCCAGCAATTCGGCATTGGTGATTTCCTTGCCGTAGCCTGCTTCATTGGTGATGAAACCGTTGGTTTGGTATTCTTTCAATACCGCATCCATGTCGATGCCGTTTTCATTGTAGATGGCCACGTCCACAGTGGAAATCGCCACCACTTTGGCACCGGCTTCATGCGCGTACAAACCGGTATGGTAGCCGACATTGCCAAAACCTTGAATCGCGTAAGTCGCGCCTTTTACGTCTTTGCCGATTTTTTCCAAGGCTTGAACAGCAGCAAAATTCACGCCGTAGCCGGTGGCTTCATTACGCGCCAACGAGCCACCAAAATCAACCGGTTTGCCGGTAAACACGCCCGGCGCGGAATGTTTCACAATGCTTTCGTATTCATCGACCATCCACGACATCACTTTGCCGTTGGTGTTCACATCCGGTGCCGGAATATCGATTTTCTCACCAATCAGCGGCGCAATGGCGTTGGCGTAACCGCGTGCAATGCGCTCCAATTCAGCTTCAGAATAATCTTTCGGATCGAGCGTAATGCCGCCTTTACCGCCACCATAAGGCAAACCGGCCACGCAGCATTTAAATGTCATCCAAGTGGATAAGGCTTTTACTTCATCCATGTTAACGTGCGGATGGAAGCGGATACCGCCTTTGTAAGGGCCCACAGCGTTGTTGTGTTGCGAGCGGTAGCCGGTAAAGGTTTTCACCGTGCCGTTATCCAGTTTCACCGGAAAGGTCACTTCCAATACGCGCAACGGGTTTTTCAAAATCTCATACACCGCCGGATCCGTGTTCAAACGGTCGCACGCAGCTTTAACTTGTTTTTGAGCAATTTCAAAAGGATTCAGTGTTTCTTTTGCAGCATTCGACATCAGTAAGTCCTTTCACAAGGGTTCGTTAAGACGAGTGTCATGCATACCACTATATCAAATTTTGGCACGTTGTTTAAATAAAATATTTTAAAATCAATGTAGTAAATCTACTTTGTCAACATTATTGAAGTAATAAAACCAAAATAAATTTTCAATAAATATTTTTTAGGATTGTATTTAATTGAATTTTAAACATTCCTTACCAAAACACAGGCCGTCTGAATATTCAAAACACCGTCTTACCGTAAAAATTTTTTTAATTTATGCCGAAATAAAAGCCTTCCAGCCCAGCGATAAATCCCCTTTAAAATGCCCCTGCCCCTTTTCAGACGGCCTATTTCAGGTAAAATCACTTTACCGAACATAAACCTTGGAGAAGCTGATGACCACACCCACCATCGAACACGTTCAAGCAGTAGCCTTTGATTTAGACGGCACCCTGTGCCACTCTGCGCCCGATTTGATTGCCGCCGGCAACGCCATGCGCACTTATTTGGGCATGGACGCGCTACCCGATTCGGAAATTGAAAGCTACATCGGCGACGGCATCGGCCGTTTGGTGCACCGTGTCATCACGCGCGAACGTGAAACCGATGCCGAACCTGAAATTTGGGAAAAAGGTTTCGTGTTTTACATGCAATATTACCGCGACCATTTGAGCGATTTCACGCGTCTTTACCCCGAAACCGAAGCCGGTTTGGGTCTCTTAAAAACCCTGGGCATTCCCTTGGCCGTCATCACCAACAAAACCGAAATTTTGGCGGTTGAATTGTTAAAACAATTGGGCATCGCCGATGATTTCAGCCTGATTCTCGGCGGCGACAGCCTGCCGGAAAAGAAACCCAGCCCGCTGCCTTTGCAACATTGTGCCGAAGTATTGGGCATCGATATTGCCAACATGATGATGGTCGGCGACTCACACAACGACATTCTCGCTGCCAAAGCCGCCGGCTGCTTCAGCGTGGGCGTCACCTTCGGCTACGGCGACATGACTTTGTTGTCACAAGACAAAGCCACTAAACCCGATTGGCTGATTGGTTCGCTGCCGGAAATCTATGAAAACCTGCAACCGCAAAAAACCAAAGACGACGATGAAGCATAAGGCCGTCTGAAATGTACGAATCCGAAAGCGACGACTTTATCCACTTCGGCGACACGGATGATGACCAACCCAAACGCCCGAGCAAACCGCAAAAATCCTTGCACGCCCGGGCAATGGATATTTTATCGCGCCAAGAAATCAGCCGTGTCGGCCTCAAGCGCAAGCTCGCGCCGCATGCCGAAAGCGAAGAAGAGTTGGAAAAAGTGTTGGACGAATTTGCCGAACGCAATTGGCAATCCGACGAACGCTACGCCGAAGCCTACATTCACAGCAAAAGTCGCCAACACGGCAAATTGCGCTTGCAGCAGGCTTTGGCACAGCAAGGCATTGATGCCGATATCAGCCGCGAATTTATGCCGGATAAAGAAAGCGAACTGCAAACCGCGATTCAGGTTTTACGTAAAAATTCAAGCAGCCCAGCCGTGATTTAAAAGAGAAACAAAAGCAGGTACGCTTTCTCGCTTACCGCGGTTTCGACATGGGCACGATTCAAGCAGCCTTGAAAAGCGATTGGGCAGAAGATGATGAATTTTATTGATTCATTTCGCTTGAATCTTTTTACCAAACAGCGTACGCTTCAGCCTATGATATTTCAAGCATGAGTTTGCATAATGACCGATAAAACCCCTTCCTCAAGCGCACACAAACCTTCCATTGAAGACGAACGCAACAACCCCGTGTACAAAGCCGGCCGCGCCGTGGTGATTTTTATGAGCATCGTGTGGGCGATTGTGGTGATTGCCGTGTTGTATTTCGTGTTTAAATTTTGGTTGAGTTAAACCGTTTCCACATTTAAAAAGGCCGTCTGAAACATTAAGTTTCAGACGGCCTTTTATTCATGCGTTTCTATAGCGATTAGTTTTTCATCGATTGCACCGGCGCAGGAATGCGACCGCCACGATTGACGAACACTTCGCACGAGCCGTCTTTCACCGGCATAATCGGTGCATAGCCCAGCAAACCGCCAAACTCAACGCTCTCACCCACGCCTTTGCCGGTCACCGGAATGATGCGCACAGCGGTGGTTTTGCTGTTGATCATGCCGATGGCGGCTTCGTCGGCGATGATGCCGCAAATGGTGTGCGCAGGGGTGTCGCCCGGTACGGCAATCATGTCCAGACCAACCGAGCACACAGCGGTCATGGCTTCGAGTTTATCCAAGGTCAACACGCCCGCCTCGGCGGCGGCAATCATGCCTTCGTCTTCGGAAACCGGAATAAATGCGCCGCTCAAACCGCCGACGGCACTCGATGCCATCATGCCGCCTTTTTTCACAGCGTCATTTAATAAAGCCAAAGCGGCGGTGGTGCCGTGCGTGCCACACACGCTCAAGCCCATTTCTTCGAGAATGCGGGCAACGGAATCGCCGACAGCCGGAGTCGGCGCCAAAGACAAATCCAAAATACCGAACGGAATATTCAGCATTTTAGACGCTTCGTGGCCAATCAATTCGCCCACACGGGTGATTTTAAAGGCGGTTTTTTTCACTACTTCAGCCACTTCGGTCAAAGTCGTCGCGTTGGAATTTTCCAAAGCGGCTTTCACCACGCCCGGACCGGACACGCCGACGTTGATAATCGCATCCGCTTCGCCCGAGCCGTGGAACGCGCCCGCCATAAACGGATTGTCTTCTACCGCATTACAGAACACCACGATTTTGGCGCAGCCGAAGCCTTCCGGCGTAATCTCGGCAGTGTGTTTGATGGTTTCGCCCGCCAATTTCACCGCATCCATATTGATGCCGGCGCGAGTAGAACCGATATTAATCGAGGCGCATACGATGTCGGTCGTCTTCATCGCTTCCGGAATCGAACGAATCAACACTTCATCAGAAGGCGACATGCCTTTTTGCACCAAGGCAGAGAAACCGCCGATAAACGACACGCCGATGGCTTTGGCGGCTTTATCCAAGGTTTGCGCCACGCTGACATACGAATCGGCTTTGGTGGCGGCGGCGATTTGGGCGATTGGGGTCACCGAAATACGCTGGTTCACAATCGGCACGCCGTATTTGGCCGACAAATGCTTGGCGGTAGCCACTAAGTCTTTGCCAATGGTGGTGATTTTGTTGTAGATATTTTGGTTTAATTCATTGATATCGCTGCTGATGCAATCGTGCAAATCGATACCAATGGTAATGGTGCGCACGTCAAAATTCTGGTCGGCGACCATTTTAACGGTTTCTAAAATCTCGTTAGACTGAATGCTCACGTTAACGCCTCCTGATTAAATGCGGTGCATGGCTTGGAAGATTTCCTCGTTTTGCATGCGGATGTCGAGCGCGAGCTTTTTGCTTTCTTCGGCAAACAAATCCAACATTTCTTGGCGCGATTTCGGGCATTTGGCGGTATCGACCAGAATAATCATGGTAAAGAAATCGTCCATCAGCTGCTGGCTGATGTTGAGAATATTGAGTTGGTTTTCAGCCAGAATTTTAGAAACATCGTAAACGATACCGACGCGGTCTTTGCCGATGACGGTCACAACAGAATTGCTCATGGGGATTCCTTTGATGATGGTAAAAAATGTCAACGTTAATTCAGTGGCTTAAGCGGTTAGACAGCAGGCCGTCTGAATCTTTGCGAATGTGCGCATTATAGCATTCTTCAGACGGCCTGAGATTCAGTTGTTAATAATGATATGGTTGAAGCACCATATTTCTTCCGACCAACAAAAAGCCGTCTGATGTTTCAGACGGCCTTGCTCAATCCTTCACTCGGAATAAGTAAATTTCGCGCGCTTGATGTTGCACAGCAATTCATACGGAATCGTGCCGGCGGCTTCGGCTACTTCGTTGATGTTGACCACATCGCCCCACAATTCGACTTCGCAACCCAAGCCTTCTTTGGCCGCATCCAGTTCGACGGTAATCATATCCATCGACACACGCCCGATGATGCGGCTGCGTTGACCTTCGACAGCAATTGGCGAACCGGTTGATGCTCGGCGCGGATAACCGTCGGCATAACCGCAGGCAATCAGACCAACACGGGTGGATTTGGACGTGTAAAACGTGGCACCATAGCCAATCGGCGAATGCGGCTGTAATACGCGTTCGCCAAATACGCGCGAAGTCAGGCGCATCACCGGTTTCAAACGCTCATCAACCCCGCCAAACGGCGACACACCATACAAAGCCAGCCCCGCCCTGCCCCAATCGCGGCGCGCTTCAGGTACATTCAAAATCGCCGGCGAATTGGCCAAGCTTTCTTCACCCGCCAAGCCTTCGCAGCCCAAGTCAAAGGCTTCAATCTGCATTTCGGTCATGCCGTTTTCCGGCTCGTCGGCGCAGGCAAAATGGCTAAATTTCACAATATCGGCAACATGTGTGCATTGTTTCAATGCGGTGTAGGCGGTGGCGTAATTGTGCGGGAAAAAGCCGGTGCGGTGCATGCCTGAATCCATTTTCAGCCACACGGTTACCGGATTTTGCCACTCGTGATGCACCAAGCCTTCCAATTGCCATTGGTTGCCCACCGCCGGCCAGAGTTTGTATTCGTCGATGCGAGCATATTCGGCCACGTCAAACACGCCTTCCAGCAACACAATCGGGTTGTCGATGCCGCTTTCACGCAATTCGATAGCTTCTTCCAAGGTCGCTACAGCGAAACCGTCGGCCAAATCGGATAAAGCGTGGGCGCAACGCACCGCGCCGTGGCCGTAGGCATTGGCTTTAATCACCGCTAAGAGCTTGTTGCCGTGGATATTTTTTAAGGTTTGGTAATTGTGGCGCAGATGATCCAAACGGATTTCGGCTTGTAAGGGGCGCATATTTTATCCTTTGTTTTAGTCGGTTCGGCCGGTAGAAATAAATCTGTATTCCCCAGCCTGCGGCCTTTTCAGACGGCCTAAACATTATTTATTATAGGCTGATTATATTGTTTTTCAAATATGGGAAAAGCACTGAAGGCCGTCTGAACATTAATTGAATATTTCAGACAGCCTATCGTTTCAGACGGCCTCAATTCAGGCGTAGCGTGCCATGCCTAAATCCTCGGTGCGGATTTCAGGCACAATATCGCTCACCAAATCGGCAGTGATGCGGCCGGAGCCGAGCGACATCGTCCAGCCCAAAGTGCCGTGGCCTGTGTTTAAGAATAAATTTTCGTATCGGGTTGCGCCGATGATGGGTGTGCTGTCGGGCGTCATCGGGCGCAAACCGCTCCAGAATGTGGCTTTGGCCACATCGCCACCTTGCGGATACAAATCCTGCACTACCAAAGCCAAGGTTTCGCGACGCTCTTGCGGCAACTTGATTTCATAGCCCGATAATTCGGCCATGCCGCCAACGCGGATGCGGTCATTGAAGCGGGTGATGGCGACTTTGTGGGTTTCGTCCAAAATCGTCGATACCGGCGCTTCATCACCGTTGGTAATCGGCACGGTGAGTGAGTAGCCTTTTACCGGATAAATCGGCAAATCCAAGCCCAATTGCGCCATCACCGTGCGGCTGAAGCTGCCCAAGCAGCACACGAAACGGTCGGCTTCAAAGTGTTGGCCGTTGGCAATGACGGCGGTAATGTTGCGGCCTTGATACTCGATGCGCTCGATGTTGTGTTCAAATTTGAACACCGCACCCTTAGCTTCGCATAAGGCTTGCAAACGCTGGGTAAAGAGATGGCAATCGCCCGTGCTGTCGTTGGGTAGATGCAAAGCACCGGCGATTTTGCCTAAGGCGTGGCGCAAAGCAGGTTCGAATTGCAGGCATTCTTCCGGCTGCAAACGCTGATACGGCACACCATATTCTGCCAATACTTCAATGTCTTTTGCCGCAGCGGCGACTTCTTTTTGCGTGCGGAAAATCTGTAATGTGCCTTTGTGGCGGCCTTCAAAATCCAAACCGGTTTCGGCTTCAAAACGGCGGAACATCTCGCGGCTGTATTCGGAAATGCGCACCATGCGTTCTTTATTGGTTTGGTAACGCTCGGTGGTGCAGTTTTGCAGCATGCTCATCAGCCATTGCCATTGAAAGCGGCTGCCGTCGGGTTTCAAAATCAAAGGCGAATGTGGCCGAAACAGCCATTTTGCCGCTTTGGCAGGAATGCCGGGCGCTGCCCAAGGCGTGGTGTAGCCGTAGGAAAGCTGGCCGGCATTGGCAAAACTGGTTTCCATCGCCGCTGCTTCTGCCCGGTCGATTACCGTTACCTGATGGCCTTTTTCCAATAAATACCAAGCCGTTGCGATGCCGGTCACGCCAGCACCCAAAACCACTACGTTCATATTTCTCCATTATTTTTATACTAAATGAATGTAGTGTAGTGTAGTCGATTTTTATCAGGATATTTCACTTTATTTTTTCAATTTTATAAATTATTATCCTGAAAATTAATTTTTAAAAAGTGATTTCAACCATGAAGAAATTGGATAAAACCGATTTGAAAATCTTAAAATTATTGCAGCAGAACGCGCGCATTCCGATGACCGAATTGGCCGAAAAAGTCGGCTTATCCACCACGCCGGTAACAGAGCGCGTGCGTCGTTTGGAACGCGATCATTTTATTACCGGCTATCATGCCCATCTGAATCCACATGCGCTGGGGCAGAGTTTGTTGGTATTTGTGGAAATCAAATTGCGCTCGAAATCGGGCAATATTTTTGAAGACTTCCGCCGAGAAGTGGCGCATATTCCGCAGATTTTGGAATGCCATTTGGTATCGGGCGAATACGATTATCTGATTAAAGTGCGCCTGCCGGATATGTCGGCTTATCGCGATATGCTGGGCAATATCCTGCTGCAACTGCCCGCCGCTGCCGAGAGCCGCAGCTATGTGGTGATGGAAGAAGTGAAAGAAATGCCGATGTTGAATTTGGATTAAATAAATGAAAGGCCGTCTGAAAAAAATCCATTTCAGACGGCCTTTTATATGATTCATCAACGACAAACTGCAGCCACAATATTCTCGGTATAACCCGTTTTGCCCCATACCTGTTTGGCAGGGTCGGCAATATCCGATTGCAATTGGTTCTCGCAATCTATCCACACCGGCAAGGTTTGCGCGCTCATGCGACGCTCAAAGAAATACAAATTGGCGCGGCGGATGTTGCGCGCTTGATCGACGGTTTCCACGTTGGCGGTATCGACGGCAACAAATTTCAACACCTGCGGCTTAACATACGACCACGGCTTGTAAAAAGCGGTTTCAGGAATTTCGGCAACCACTTTGGTTTCAGACGGCAATCGCGAACGGGTATGCTCAAACCAAGTATATTCGCTGAACACCTGAAACCCAATCATGCCCAAACCGGCGGCGGCAGGAATCAGCCATTTCGGTAATTTTTTAAACATCGTGCGCAAAATCAGCGCGATACCGGCGGCGCCGAAACCGGCAGTAATGGTGGCAATGAGTTCCCACAGCATAAGCGTTCCTTTGATGTGTTGTTGTTTTCAGACGGCATGATAGGTGTTTATAGGCCGTCTGAAAAGTATTTTGGGTTTTAAGCAATGAATCAGCTTGATATGTAGTCGTTTAAAATAAAAATAAGACAAGGCGACAGCGACCGCCGTGTACACCCAGTACATAAGGGAGCTGGCAACGCTGTATTATTTTTATTTTAAACGACTATAAAGAACGCGGGTTTGTTTCAACCCGCGTTCTACTTACTACATGATTAGTGGTCGATGGCTTCGCCTGCGCCGCGTGGGTAACGCACGCTTTCTACCAAGTCTTGTACATCTTGTGGTGGCTCTTTACCCATTGCCGACACAATGAAGGCAACCGCAAAGTTCAACACCGCGCCAATCGGACCAAAGCCCAGTGGGGAAATACCGAAAATCCAGTTTTCAGGGGTATTTTCAAAGGTGTTGGTACCCGGAATGAAGAACCAGCCCATGTACAGGAAAATGTACACACAAGTCGAAATCAGACCTACCAACATACCGGCAATCGCGCCTTTGTCATTCACTCGTTTCGAGAAAATGCCCATCATCAAAGTCGGGAAAATCGAAGCGGCTGCAATACCGAAGGCCAGTGCCACTACTTGTGCCGCAAAACCCGGCGGGTTAATACCCAACCATGTGGCAATCACAATCGCAATCGTCATCGATACACGCGCGGCCATCAATTCGCCTTTGTCGCTAATATCAGGTTTGAGCGTTTTCTTAATCAAGTCATGCGAGATGGCAGAAGAGATAGCGAGCAGCAAACCAGCAGCGGTTGAGAGTGCAGCAGCCAAACCACCGGCAGCAATCAGACCGATTACCCAGCTAGGCAGATTCGCAATTTCAGGATTCGCCAATACCATGATGTCGTTGTTGACGGTCAACTCATTGCCTTCCCAACCACGCTTTTGCGCTACTGGGAAATCTTTGGCTTTGTCGTTGTAGTATTGGATGCGGCCGTCGCCGTTTTTGTCTTCAAACTTCAGCAAACCGGTGTTTTCCCAAGTTTTCATCCAGTCCGGACGTGCTTCGTATGCCAATGGAGCAGACTGCGTACCTTGCGGATACACGGTTTCAATCAGGTTGATGCGTGCCATCGAGCCGACAGCAGGTGCAGTGGTATAGAGCAAGGCAATGAACACCAGCGCCCAACCGGCTGAAGAACGGGCATCCGATACTTTAGGCACGGTGAAGAAACGGATAATCACGTGCGGCAAACCTGCAGTACCGATCATCAGCGACATGGTCAGCAAGAACATATTCATCTTGTCAGACACATCTGCGGTGTACGACGCAAAGCCCAAATCGGTCACCAAACCATCCAATTTTTGCAGCAGAGGCACACCGGTGGCGGTATCGTTGCCAAACAAGCCCAATGGCGGAATCGGATTACCGGTCATTTCCAGCGAGATGAACACAGCCGGAATGGTGTAGGCAATAATCAGCACCACATATTGCGCGACTTGGGTATAAGTAATGCCTTTCATGCCCCCCAATACCGCGTAAAACAGCACCACAAACGCTGCGATAATCAAACCGGTGGTATTGCTCACCTCCAAGAAGCGGGAGAACGCGACACCGGCACCGGTCATTTGGCCAATTACATAAGTGGTTGAAGCCAAAATCAAACAGGCCACAGCAATCAAACGGGCATTGCGGCTGTAGAAACGGTCACCGATAAAATCCGGTACGGTAAACTTACCGAATTTGCGCAAGTATGGTGCCAACAGCAGCGCCAGCAATACATAGCCGCCGGTCCAGCCCATCAAATAAGCCGAAGCTGCATAACCACCCATCGCTAACATACCAGCCATGGAAATAAACGATGCGGCACTCATCCAGTCGGCACCTGTAGCCATACCATTCAACACAGGATGTACGCCGCCGCCTGCTACATAGAATTCTTTAGTCGAACCGGCACGTGCCCAAATGGCGATACCGAAATAGAGTGCAAACGACGCACTCACGAATAAGACGTTAATCCAAAATTGACTCATGATTTACTCCTCGTGTACGCCGAATGCTTCATCGATTTTGTTCATTCTCCATGAATAGAAGAAAATGATGGCAATAAAGGTCAACATCGAACCTTGTTGGCCGAACCAAAAACCGATATCGATATTAAAAATCTCAATGCCCATTAAAGCCGGGCGCAAAAAGATAGCAATTACATGCGAACAGAGTGCCCACACAATCATGCAGCCCAAAATCAGACGTACATTGGCTTTCCAATAGGCCGTCATGTTTTGTTTGTTGTCGGACATGATAATCTCCTTATTATTGTAGAGAATACCCCGGTCATCAGAGCAAACCGCTACGCCCTACGCCGGAATTTTTTTGTTTCTTGATTGTTGTTACTGCAACAGGCAAAGCTGTCTTGAAGTCAGAATAGCACAATTCATTATGCTTTCAATATCACCCTTAGAAGTAGGCTTGGGCAGCGATAAATGAAAATGCGTCGTATGAATCCGAATTAATAATTTATCAACAAAATTGATAAGTTTTTGAATAAAATTTTTTATGCAACAAGTAGTTAAATTTTTTTAATCCGATTTAACTCAAGTCAATTTCATGCAGTAAAAATATTAATGTTTAGATGTTATATAAATTAAAACCGCCTTATAATTAACCTTTTTTTACATAAAATTCTTGCATTTTCATTTGCAAAATTCAAATTTTTGCGGATTTTTCTATAAAAACACCTCAAAACACTGCTCAAAAAAACCGCAAAAAAGGCCGCCTGAAATGCTTTCAGACGGCCTTTTGTTATCAGTTTAACTGATGATAGACATCTGTTTTTCTAATCAAAAAAGATTGTCACACCCCTATTTTATTTTCTGGCCAGAATCGCCTCCCACATCATCGCCACATTAATGGCATCGTTGAGCGCATTATGACGGGGCAAATCCGGAATGCGTAAAGTTTTAATCATGCTGGCCATTCGTAAATCAACGTAATCGTTGTAATAAAAGTTTTTCTTCACTTCTTGTTTAAAATACACAGCCGACACTTCAATCTGCCGGTTTGGCAACGGAATGCCGATTAAAGGCTTCAGAAACTTATCAATCATCGCCACATCGTATTCCAGATAATAGCCCACCAGCGGCCTGCCGCCGATAAAATCCAGTAGCTGATACAAAGCCTCTTCAACCGAAATGCCGTCTGAAAGGTCTTTCGGACGCAAACCGTGCACCGTCACATTGGTCGCTTCCATCATGCCTTCCGGCTTCACCAGCACATAAAACGGCTCGCTGGTCAAAATGGTATTACCTCGAATTTTTACCGCGCCGATGGAAATGATTTCTGCCTCTTTCACGTTCAGGCTGGTGGTTTCGCAATCGATGCTCACCATTTCATCGGGGTGTTCATCATAAAGAAACATGTATTTCGGATCTTTCAGATGGCGTCGGTAATAGCTGCGTTTCAGTTTGTCAAACATAGCCTACCCTCCCAAATGGAAATGATGACGCACCGTTTGCTTAAAGCGTTTCACCACATTGAGCGAATCTTTCAGCAAATCGCGTTCAAGCGTGGAAAGCTTATCGGTATCGACCTGATTATTCAGCTTCTGCATAGGATCGTTCAAAGCCATCAAACCGCCTTTCAAACGCAAATCCATCAGATAGCCCAAAGCTTCGGCAAGATCACGCCCGGCTTGCGGCTCCAAAATATTGTGCGCCACCAAGATATTGATGCGCTCAAACGAATTATTTGCCTCCAAATGCGCTTCCAAAGCCAGCGCACGCACGCCGTGCACAATCGGGAAAATACCGATTTTTTTCACATCCATTTTCTTATTGTTGCGTTGCAGAAGGCGCGGCATAAAGCGGCGGCTATGGTCTTCAAACAAATCCACTGCACGGGCAAAATTCATCAAAATAGCAACATCTTTATCCATACGGCGGTAAAGGTAATGATTCAACTCATCTAATAGCGACACATCACCGGCCACCGCTTTGGCATCGATGAAAATCGCCAAATTCATCATATTGGTCGGTGTGGCTGAACTCAGCCAACCGCCAATCATTTTTTTAAATTCGCCAATCGGTTTGCGCCACATCGGGTTGCACACCATAATCCCGCCTTTGCACGGCGGATAGCCGAAACGCTCTAACGCAGCGGAGAATTTTTCCGCCGTCGCCTGTGCTTCTGCCAAATCCACGCCCTCACCTAAAATCAGCGCATTGTCTTGGTCGGTTTTTAAAATCTGCTCGCCACGCCCTTCCGAGCCCATCACCAACAGGCAAGAATGTTCATACAAATGCTCCGAAGCCAGCAGCCGCCATGTTTTTTCAAACAACGCGCTGTTCGATACCTGCATCAATTGCGACAACTGCTTCGCCCGCACGCCATTCTTATGCAAGGCTTGAATCGATTCATTCATGTGTGTGGCCAATTCGGCCAAATCGTCGATGGTTTCCGCTTTTTCAATGCGTTGCACCACCACATGCGTGTGGTTGGAAAAATAAGCCAGAATATCCAGCTGCTCTAAAGCGCCGATGGCTTTGCCATTTTCGGTCACAATCACACGCTGAATGCGCGATTCCATCATGCGCAGCAAGGCATTGAACACAAAATCATTAATATCAGCAGTAATCAATTGCGGCGGCGACCACTTATATACCGGCTCGTCAAAAGATGCGCCTTCAATCACAATATCGCGAAAAGCCGATTCGGTGAACAAACCGGTCTGCCCATCATGATGCAATAAAAGCGTTTTGGTTTTGCGCTCCTTCATCAGATGCGCCGCTTCCAACACCGTGGCATTGCCATCCAACCACACTGCATTATCGCGATAAGCATCGCGCACTTTGGCGGTAAACAGACTTTCAAATTCATCTTCATCGGGTGACTCGGAACGGTTGGCCAGTTTTTCCGCGACAGAAGCATAGAAATACGAACCAAAACGGCTGTTGCTCTCCATCAAATGCAACACACAGGCTTTCGGCAGCTTGTACACCAAGGCTTCTTCAGCCACAACAAAACTGTTTTGGCTCGTGCCCTCCACCAAAGCGCGTGCTTCAAAAGTATCATGCGCCCGATAAACCGCCACCACTTCGCCGTCGCAACCAACTTCCTTGTCGCAACCAACTTCCTTCACCACGCCCTTCATCACCACATACAAAAACTCAATCGGCGTATTGGGCTCAATAATCAATTCTTCATCGCGGTAAAACGCAATGTCCACCACATTTTGCAGCGTCAAGCGTTCACTGCCGCTCAACACATGATAAGGCGGGTAATTAAAATCAAAGCGCTCCATGCTTATTTCTCCTGTTTTTGCCGTTGTCTCAAAATTGAACGACTGTTTTATCATTGATTAAATCAACAGATTTTTCAACATATTACAACAAGAATTCAAAAAACGACACCGCAAAAAAGGCCATCTGAACAATCTACAGATTCTCAAAGAATCCATTAGATTTTCAGACGGCCTCAAATCCTTGAGCAAAACAAAATCACATATTCAGGTATAAATCGCTTATTGAGCGCAATTTTATTACAAAAAAATGAATTTCAGCGCGAAACGTGACAAAAAATATCAATACACGCAAACGACAGACAAAAAAATGCACACATTCAATCAAATGTGTGCCAAGTCTACAAAGGAGAAATAGAGGAGAAACTATTAACTGACTACTCGAACCAGCTAACGGAATCCATTATGCCAAACTCAGCGAGCGTATGCAAGCAATTTTCTTGTAAAGTTTCTTAATTATTGCGCTTACACACTTTAAATGTAGTTTGATTTCAACAATACCTATCTATCACCATCATCCACGCTAGTCGTGACAATTTGATGACGATCAAAAACGAAAAAAAAACGCGCATATCTTTTCGGATATGCGCCAAGTCTACAAAGGAGAAATAGAGGAGAAAAATCAAGCTGCATCAAGCAACTCAACGAGACATATTTTGCGCTTTTCTTTTTCGCCCGTCAACACCTATTACTAAAAAAATTGCGGTTTATATCAAAAAACCGACATTATCGGCTATTTACGCTCATTTTATTTTCTAATCGAATCAAAAAAGAAAAATAAACGAACAAAAATGTTTTTATCCGCGCCTAAGGATTCAGACGGCCTATTCACGCTTTAATTTTTGTTGCAAATTGTGCGCAGCCTCTGCCCGCTCGCGGTGGCTGAGGTCAGGTAAATGCGTGTTCAACGATGACCATTTCCATTGCGAACGCGCTTTATTTAATTCAGACGGCAATTTATGCGGCTGCCAAGGTGTTTGGCCGCTTTGCAACGCCACTTGTGATTGCGCCGCATGACCGCGTTTTTGCAGGGCATTGAGTAAATCCAATGCACGTGCAGCCAGCAGGGTTAAGGTTTCCGGATCGATATGCAAAGTTTGTTTACCGGAAATCTTATCGGAAATATCCTGCACATTCGGCAACACGCCACCCAAAATACCGCCGATAGCCGTGCCCAAACCGAGGGAACCGCCCAGCGTGGCGATATCAATACCAAAGCCGATTAGCGCACCGGTAGCCGCACCGGTACCGGTGCGGATGCCGTATTGCACCAGCAAATCGCTGTCAAACGGGTCTTGCCGGAAAGCTTTTAATGCCCAATCGCCACTTTCGATGTCGTTTTGGTAGAAGCGGTAAAGCTGAAACAATTGCTGCTGCATTTTGCGCTCCAATTGGCGCACTTCGGCCTGCATGGTTTGCAAGGTCGGCTCGGGATTATCGTCTTCGTCGATTTCCTGTTTATAAGCCGCAACATCAAGCAGAAAATCGGCAATCTCACGGCGGGCATCTTCGTCCAATTTTTGCCATTCACGGCGGCGCATGCCGATTAAGCGGTCGAGAATGTCGCGCTCAGGCAACATGGTGGCCAAATTGTCCCACAGGCGGATTTCGCCTTCAAAATCAAAAGCAACCGTATCAAAACCGCTGTACACATGCAAAGTGCGGCGCGCCAGCATGGTGGTCCATTCAGTTAAGTCCTGCCCGCCGATAAAGTTAAACACCGGCATCACCGGCTTGGCGCACCACGACAACACAGTCAGCTCGTCTTTATATTTGTTCAACACCGGCTCGCGCGCGTCCACCACATACAAGGCCATATCGCTTTGCAGCAATTGGCGCAATACTTTGGCTTCCTGATTGAAATCACCCGCAGCGGCAGGGCTATCGAGAAACTGCTGCAAACGCTCGATGCCGTCTGAACGCGATGAAGTATTGGCTTCCAACCAATCCAACACACCGCCCGCATCTTCCAAGCCGGGCGTGTCGTATAAATACACCAGCGTATCGGTGCCGTCTGAAATGGCAGCCTGCTCGACATGGCGCGTGGTGGACGGCGCGTTTTTCACTTCACCGAAAGTGCTGTCACGCAATAAGGTGCGCAGCAGCGAAGTTTTGCCGGTGTTGGTGTGACCGACCACAGCCAGAGATAAAGGTTTTGTTTTCATGGTTTTGTCTTTTTCGTGTTTCAGACGGCCTGTTGATTTTGCTGCAAACGCAATTCCTGATTCAGCTTGGGCGGATTTAACCATGCCAAATTGCGTTCATTTAAAGCCTGATGCCAATGTTGCAGGTTTTCTTGCAGGCCGCCTGAAAGATGTTGTTCGGCCAAGAGTTGCACTACCGCCCCGCCCTTCGCCGCTTCGGCCAGTTGGGTAATCTGGCGCAACACGCCGCGGTCAGGCACGGTATGCGCCCGCACGCCAATCAGCAATTGCGCTGATTGCTGCTGCAATTCATTCGCCAGCGCATGCACTGCATCGCGGCTGTCGGCCACGCCTTTGTCGAGCCAATCTTGGCCGAGCGTGTGGGTAAACCACGAATCATCCGGCCATTGCGTTTCCAACATCACCGCCCATTTCGGCGCCTCGCTGATGTTGATTTTTGGCGACACGGCAGCAACGGTTTCGCTTTGCGTATCGGCATCGATGATTTTGGTCTGCCATTGTTGGATGATCTTTTGATAATACGGTTTATCCAACGGCAACGGCATGCGGCTGATTTTGAGCATGATTCGGCACGCCAACCATGCGATGAAACGCGGCAGAATACCGTAGCACACAATGCTGCCGACCAACAAACCCGACCATGCGCGCGCATCATCAATATTGCTGTTCAGACGGCCTTGCAACACCGCATCGGCATCGGGCACGGGAAAACCGACTTTCGACGGCAGCCAACCCAGCCATTCAATGGCTTTAACTGAAGCGGTATTGGTGAGCAGCGTACTTTCCCAGTTGAACGTATATTGACGCACCAACAGCAACATCAATACAGATATCAACATGCCCAACAAAGTCGCCAGCCATAAGCTGTGTGACGTGCGGCCAATCAGCCAACGCGTGGAAGGCTGCTTCCATTCTTCGGTATATAAACGCAACATGGCCTGATTAACCGGGTCTTTGCCGCGCATCCACGTCATCGGATGGCTGATGACATTGCCGAATTTAAAGCGAAACGCTACCGACACCAGCCAAACCAGCAACATGATGGTATTCATACCCAACACGCTCGCCAAAATCAGGAAAAAATTCAAACCTTGGTTGTCCATCAGGATATAAGTGCCGGAAAAGCCACTGGCAAACATCAACGACACGCCGACAATCCACAGCCAGAATGCCGCGCTTTTGGTATATTCCAACGCGTCTTGTAGCTGATGGTTGCGGTCAATCATTTCCGCACGGCGCAATATTTTCCCCTCCGGTTGGCCGTCGACATGGCGCAGCGATTCCGTAATCTGAGCCGGATCAGCAGGAAAAATATAATCCCGCTCTTCCAAAATGCGCACCAATTCGGCAAGTTTGTGTTTCGGATTAAGCATAACAATAGAGGCCGTCTGAAAAATAATGCGATTTTAACATAGCTTTTCAGACGGTCTGAACCCTTTGTGAAATAAGGCATTACATCTGCTTCAAGAGTAATGACTTTATTGATTAATTACCGCACCCAAACCCGCCACTTACCCCTAGATAAGATCTTTAATTCAATATTAATGTTTTTTTGTTTTATTTTTCAAAATGATAAAAGAAGAATGCCTGATTTTCAGCTAAATATTCATTTAAAATGACAATTTTTATAATGTTGTTACCCACTTTTCTTAATTTCTGCAAAATTTGTGATGCCCCACAAAATAATGTATGCTCAAAAATGTGGATATTAATAAGTAGTCCTATTTTGAGGGAATTCATCATGCAAAAGAGAAACCAAAGTGTTTTATTTATTCTAGCGGCTTGTGTGTCTTCATTGGCCATGGCAGACGACACCGTACCGGCCAGCGGCGATACTTGGGTCGATACCCAACACGGCAACGTGCAAGGTACTTTAAAAAAATGGTCACACGGTATGGATGGCTGGTTTGGCGAGACCGATCCCAATAATCCTGCCAGCGCCAATTTGCGTGTGATGGTCGATACCGAATGGAACAAATACGACGAATTTTCAGTAACGCCACGTATCCGCGGTCGCGTCAAATTACCGGTCTTAGAGCAAAAACTGAATGTTGTGTTCGGTGACGATTCCTTAGATGATGAGTTCCGCAACGAAGCCAGCAACTATCAAAACCGTACCTACCGCGACGGTAAGAAATACGATTACCGCAGCAACCGTGATCAAAACTCATCCATCGCCCTGCGCTGGAACGAATTGCTTGGCAGCAACGACATCGACACTGATTTCGATATCGGTATCCGCTCTGGCAGCGATTTATATGCCCGTGTGAAAGCAGAAAAAGACTGGCAAATCAATGATAAATTGGTTACCGGTTTGGAACAGATTTACCGCTACGGCTCTAAGAGCGAACACCATGTGCGTACCAACTGGGATACACGGTACCAAGAAGACGGTAAAACCTTCATTTCCAACCAGCTTCACCTGCAATACGAACATGAAGACGACCGTGAAGACTGGACTTGGGGCAATAACCTTTACCGCCAACACGACTTAGGTGAAAACCGCTATGTTAATTACGGTTTGCATACGCATGGTTATATTGAAGATAAAAAGTTTAATCTCAATAGCTATGGTCCTTTTGCCGGTTATCGCCAACCGATTTGGCGTAAATGGTTGTTCGTACAAACCGAAGTTAACTATTTCAATAATCGTAAAGATGATCGCGACCATACCGTTGGCGCGCTGGTTCGCTTTGAAGCATTATTCTGATTTGCTGATATAAGAAAGCCGTCTGAAACATTTTCAGACGGCCTTTTCAATAAAAAACCGAGAAATTGTCATTTCTCGGTTTTTTATTATTTTGCCAAAATGGTCTCCAAATCGGCCAACACGTTTTTCAATCCTTGTCGGATTTCATCAGTATCAGCAGCAGGCTGACCATTGGCATCCAGCGCTTCTTGCGGCTGCTCTTCTACATAAGGTAAAAAAGTGTCTTTTAATTTCAACAACTTCACCACATCAGAACGGGTATAGCGATCACCGCCATAGCCGACAACCACACCATTTTCATATTGCCATTGGGCAAACTCTTCCGGACTGATTTGTACCAATTGGCACACTTCGTCCAACGTAAAATAACGTTTTGCAGGAATCGACAGATTAGCGTTGTTTGTCATAGTAATGCTCCACCATGCCTTTGAGTTTTTGGCTGGCATGGAACGTCACCACTCGGCGCGCTGTAATCGGCACTTCTTCACCGGTTTTCGGGTTACGACCCGGACGTTGCGGTTTGTCGCGTAATTGGAAATTACCGAAACCGGAAATTTTGATTTCTTCGCCGCGCGCCAAAGTGCTGCGGATTTCTTCAAAAAAGAGTTCGACGATTTCTTTGGCATCGTTTTTGGTCACGTTGCTGACTTTGTCTACCAAAATATCGGCCAACTCGGCTTTAGTTAATGTCATGTTCTTACCTTCTTTTTTAATAGGAGCAGATTATTACTAATTTTTTCTTGAAATTCAAGTACCAAACTGAAAAATCAAACAGAATTTACCGTTTGATTTTTCAGCATTTGGCACTTTAATGATGCAAATCAGATTAGCCACGCAATTGTGCACCGATGGCCGTAGCCGATTCCACCAGCTTCGCCATCAAAGGCTCAACCACTTCATCGGTTAAGGTGGTTTCCATATCTTGCAGAATCACTTTCACCGCCATGCTCTTCGTACCCTCCGGCAAACCGGCACCACGATAGACGTCAAACAGGCTGATTTCCTGCACCAAGGCATTGGCTTTGGCATTCAAAGCGGCCAACAATTCATCATGACTCATGCCCTCCGGTACCACAAACGCCAAATCGCGGCGCGCAGCTTGGAACTTAGAAACGGCTTGATAACGTGTTTTTTCACGTCCCAATACCGCATCCATATCAATTTCAAACACCAGAGTGGCTTGTGGCAAGTCGTATTTTTGCAACCATTTCGGATGCAATTCGCCAACAAAACCAATCACCATGCCGTCTAAAACAATATTGGCGGTGCGTCCCGGATGCAAGGCCGGATGTTCGGCTTTAAGAAAGGTCACTGCTTTATCTTTAAGCAGGTTTTCCACATCGGCCTTGATGTCGTAAAAATCAACAGTACGCGCTTTTTCACCCCATTGTTCCGGCGTAACCGAGCCATACCACAAGCCGCCGATGCGTTCTTTTTGCTGGAATTGGCCGTCTGAATCTTTGCTGAACACACGGGCAATTTCAAACACACGCACGCGGTTTTGCTTGCGGTTTAAATTGTTTTGCAGAATTTCCACCAAACCGCCGATTAAGGTCGATCGCATCACCGCATATTGCGCCGCCAATGGGTTTTGCAGACGAATCGGATTGGTGTTGGCGGCAAAATCCTGCTCCCATTGCTCATCGACAAACGCATAGCTGACTGCTTCTTGATAACCGCGCGCCGCCATTTCGTTGTAAACGGCAAAACGTGGACGTTTGGTTTCCGGCAATGCCAACATTTTCAGACGGCCTGAAGTATGTTCGTCAGGAATGTTTTCATAGCCGTACACGCGGCCGATTTCTTCAACCAAATCCGCTTCAATTTCAATGTCAAAACGGAAGCTTGGCGCGGTAACCGTAAAGCCTTCGGCCGACTTCACCGGATTCAAGCCCAAGTGTTGCAAAATGGTTTCAACCTGTTCGGCAGGTACGCTCACGCCGAGCATTTTTTCCAAGCGCGCCAAACGGATTTCCACTTGTTTGGCTTGCGGCAATTGGCCTTGCGCTTCCACCATTTCACCGGCTTCACCGCCACAGATTTGCTGCACCAATTCAGTCGCACGCTCAATCGCATCAGCTTGCAGCTGCCAATCCACACCACGCTCAAAGCGGAATGAAGAATCCGAGCCAAAGCCGTATTGGCGTGATTTACCGGAAATGGTTACCGGATTAAAGTACGCCGCTTCCAGCACAATGCGGGTGGTCTCATCCGAAACCGCGCTGCCCTCACCACCCATCAAACCGGCCATGCTCAATACGCCTTTTTCATCGGCAATTACTAAAGTATTGTCGGACAAGGTCACGGTTTTTTCGTTCAAACATTCCAGCGCTTCACCGTTTTGGGCACGGCGCACAATGATGCTGCCGTTGATTTTATCGGCATCAAACACATGCATAGGTTGGCCGATTTCCAACATGACATAGTTGCCGATATCGACCAAAGCCGATACCGAGCGTACGCCGCTGCGTTCCAAGCGGTGTTTCATCCAAGCAGGCGTTTCTGCTTTGGCATTCACGTTTTCAATCACACGGCTGATAAAGCGACCACAATCTTCAGGCGCTTCAATGCGCACGGCTTGTTTGTGATCGTGTTGCACAGAGGCCGTCTGAATCGCCACCGGATTAAACACGCATTGCGTCAACGCAGAGACTTCACGCGCGATGCCTTTTATGCTCAAGCAGTCGGTACGGTTAGGCGTGATTTTCAGTGTGAAAACCGTGTCGTCCAAATCAAAATATTCGCGGATGTCGGTGCCAACAGGGGCATCGGCCGGCAAAATATGCAAACCGTCCATGCCGTCATCCGGCAAGCCCAATTCATCGGTTGAACACAGCATACCGTTAGACTCTACACCACGCATCTTGGTCGGCTTAATTTTGAAATTACCCGGCAATACCGCGCCTGGCAAAGAACACGGCACTTTAATGCCCGGCTTCACATTCGGCGCACCACACACGATTTGAATCAATTCACCGGTACCGGCATCGACTTTGGTTACATTTAAGCGGTCGGCATCAGGGTGTTTTTCCACCGATTTCACTTCAGCTACAACTACGCCACTAAATGCCGGTGCAGCCGTTTCGGTTTCTTCCACTTCCAAACCGGCCATGGTCAATAAATGCGCCAGCTCATCGGCCGACAAATTAGGATTGGCTTGTGTTTTGAGCCAAGAATAAGAAAATTGCATGATGTTTTCTCTAGCTTTTTTCAGGCCGTCTGAAAATAAAGGTTTCAGACAGCAATCAATGAAGGGAACGTTTTTTCAGACGGCCTATTTATCTTTTCAGGCCATCTGAATATTATTTAAACTGTTTTAAGAAGTTCAAATCGTTGTCGAAGAACAAACGCAAATCGTTGACGTTGTAACGCAACATGGCGAAACGGTCTAAGCCGATACCGAAAGCGAAACCGGTGTATTTTTCCGGATCAATGTTGACGTTTTTCAACACGTTCGGATGCACCATACCGCAGCCACCGACTTCCAACCATTTGCCGTTTTCCGCCATGATGTCGATTTCGGCAGAAGGCTCGGTAAACGGGAAAAACGATGGGCGGAAACGCACCTGCATATCATCGCGCTCGAAGAAGCGGCGGATAAAATCGGTAAACACGGCTTTCAAATCGGCAAAAGTCACGCCTTCTTCTACCCACAAACCTTCAGCCTGATGGAACATCGGTGAATGTGTGGCATCGCTGTCAACGCGGTAAACACGACCTGGGGCGATAATGCGGATAGGCGGATTTTTCTTATCCAGCATATAGCGGATTTGAATCGGTGACGTGTGCGTACGCAACACATCGCCGTTTTCCACATAAAACGTATCCTGCATGGCGCGCGCTGGATGGTTTTGCGGAATATTCAAGGCTTGGAAATTATGGAAATCGTCTTCAATTTCAGGGCCGTCAGCCACTTCAAAGCCAATACCTTCAAACAATTCAACAATACGCTGCAAAGTCAGGGTCACAGGGTGCAAACCACCAAGCGCTTGGCCACGACCGGGTAAGGTCACGTCCAACGATTCCGCTGCCAATTGTGCCTGCAATTTGGCTTCGTTCAAGGCATCGCGTTTTACATTATAGGCCGTCTGAAACTGGTTTTTGCATTCGTTGATGTGGGCGCCAATAGTTTTGCGCTCTTCCGGCGACATTTGACCCAAGGTTTTCAACAAGCCGGTCAATTCACCGGTTTTGCCCATGTAGCGGGCTTTCACTTGTTCCAAGGCGTTAAAATCTGCCACGGCTTCTACGGCGGCAATGCCCTCGGCAACAATGCGGTTTACATTTTCCATAATAATCTTTTGTCTATCGTCTAGAAGTTGATGATTGAAGTTTTGAAATGATGAGGCCGTCTGAAAGGATGAAGAATCGTGATTCCTGCTACCTTTTTCAGACGGCCTGATAAATCTTGCAACGGCCAATCCGTTTAATATAGCCGGTTCAAAAGGCTTATGCCCAAACCGGCTGAAACGGCTACCATTCTAACGCAATTCACATTAAAAAAACAGACTTTAAAGAAGAAAAATCAATTACATAGAATTTCTTTAAATCATAAAAAAAGGAAACCGAAGTTTCCTTTTTCAAGCTTGTCGCATTAAGCGACCAAAGCACCTTTTGCTTTTTCAACCAATTGAGCGAATGCAGCTTTGTCGAATACAGCCAAGTCAGCCAATACTTTGCGGTCGATTTCGATAGACGCGCGTTTCAGGCCACTCATGAATTTGCTGTAAGACAAACCGTTTTCACGGGCACCGGCGTTAATACGCACGATCCACAATTGACGGAATTGACGTTTGCGTTGGCGACGGTCACGGTAAGCGTATTGACCGGCTTTCATTACCGCTTGCTTGGCAACACGGTATACATTTTTACGACGACCGCGATAGCCTTTGGCTAAAGCGAAGATTTTTTGGTGACGAGCACGAGCGGTAACACCGCGTTTTACGCGTGGCATACTTTAAACTCCTTAAGCGTAAGGTAACATTTTAGCAACAGCAGCCAAATCACGCTCATTCACCATAGAGGTGCCGCGCAATTGACGTTTCGTTTTAGTGGTTTTTTTGGTCAGGATGTGACTTTTAAACGCATGACCGCGTTTTACACCACCGTTACCCAGTACTTTAAAGCGTTTTTTCGCGCTAGACTTGGTTTTCATTTTAGGCATGGGGAAAACTCCATTTGTTTTTAGATAAGGCATGAGGGGCTTTGAAATCATGGATTTCAAACACTTGTATCCCAAACACCACGGTTTTTGCTGCCAAATATAAGCTTACTTCGTGCAGCAACCGAAGTAAGCCAAGCATTATAACTTTATTTTTTCTTTGGCGCAATCATCATGACCATTTGGCGACCTTCCATTTTCGGGAAAGATTCGATTTGAGCCACTTCAGCCAATTCTTCTTTCACGCGCTCGAGAAGTTGTGCGCCTAATTGTTGGTGCGCCATTTCGCGACCGCGGAAACGCAAGGTTACTTTTACCTTGTCGCCATCTTCCAAGAAGCGGTTGATGTTGCGCATTTTGATTTGATAATCGCCTTCATCGGTACCCGGACGGAATTTGATTTCTTTAATCTGCACCTGCTTCTGGTTTTTCTTGGCTTCGTCGCGCTTTTTGGCTTGTTGGTATTTGTATTTACCAAAATCCATGAGTTTGCACACAGGCGGCTTAGCGGTAGGAGAAATCTCTACCAAATCCACATCCTGCTCTTCGGCCATAGCCAAAGCCTCACGGACAGACACAACACCAAGCTGTTCGCCTGAATCACTGATTAATCGCACTTCTTTGGCGGTGATTTCGCCGTTGATTCGTGCTTCGCGTTCTTGAGCGATGATAATACTCCTTCTAAAAATTAGTATTGTTGCCCGCCTGCTTTGCAAGCGGGCTCTTGTTTAAAAATCAATTATGCCACTGATTCGGCGATTTCTTGCTGCAATTGCGCAATGAAATCATCCAAATTCAGCGAACCTAAATCTTCTGCCTTACGGCGTACGGCCACTTTGCCGTCTTGCATTTCTTTGTCGCCAACCACAATTTGGTATGGGAAACGGTATTGGCTGTTGTCGCGGATTTTGTAGCCGATTTTTTCGTTGCGCAAATCCAACTCAACACGCAAACCGGCTGCTTGCAATTTAGCGGCCACTTCACGGCAATAATCGGCTTGTTTTTCGGTGATGTTCATGATCACCATCTGCACCGGCGCCAACCACAGTGGGAACGAACCGGCATGGTTTTCAATCAAAATACCGATAAAGCGCTCCAACGAACCCAAAATCGCGCGGTGCAACATTACCGGACGGGCGCGGTCGTTGTTTTCGGTGACGTATTCGGCATCCAAGCGCTCCGGCAAGACGAAGTCAAGCTGCAAAGTACCGCACTGCCATGAACGACCCAAGGCATCTTTCACATGGTATTCGATTTTCGGGCCATAGAATGCACCTTCGCCCGGTAATTCTTCCCATTCTACGTTACAAGCAGTCAATGCATCGCGCAAACCTTGCTCGGCCTTATCCCAAACTTCATCGGAACCGGCACGTTTTTCAGGGCGCAACGACAATTTTACTGCCACATCATGAAAGCCGAATTGCTTGTAAATACGCACCAACAATTCATTAAACGCGCGCGCTTCTTCTACGATTTGGTCTTCAGTACAGAAAATATGCGCATCATCTTGCACGAAACCACGCACACGCATCAGACCATGCAAGGCACCGCTTGGTTCATTACGATGACACGAACCAAATTCGGCCAAACGCATTGGCAAATCGCGGTAAGAGCGCAAGCCGTTATTGAAAATCTGAACATGACCTGGGCAGTTCATCGGCTTCACGGCGTATTCGCGTTTTTCCGAGTTGGTCAGGAACATATTGTCTTTGTAGTTGTCCCAGTGGCCGGATTGCTCCCAGAAGGTTTTGTCCATAATCTGCGGGGTTTTCACTTCTTTATAACCGGCCGCATCCAGCTCTTTGCGCATATGCTGCTCAATCGCTTGCCACAATGCCCAGCCTTTCGGATGCCAGAACACCATGCCCGGCGCTTCATCTTGCAGATGGAACAAATCTAATTGTTTACCCAGCTTGCGGTGGTCGCGTTTTTCCGCTTCTTCAATGCGCTGGATGTAAGCTTTTAATTCGTCTTTGCTTGCCCATGCTGTGCCGTAGATGCGTTGCAGCATTTCATTGTTGCTGTCGCCACGCCAGTAAGCACCGGCCAATTTGGTCAGCTTGAAGTTTTTCAGGAAACGCGTATTCGGCACGTGTGGGCCGCGACACATGTCCACATATTCTTGATGGTGATACATGCCCATCGCTTCCACTTCAGGCATGTCTTCAATCAGGCGCAGTTTGTATTCTTCACCACGATCGGCAAAGATTTTGACGGTTTCTTCGCGTGGAGTCATGATTTTAACCACATCGTAATCTTGCGCAATCAATTCTTTCATGCGGTTTTCGATGGCGGCCACATCTTCCGGCGTGAACGGTTTTTCAGTCGCGATGTCATAGTAGAAACCGTCTTCAATCACCGGACCAATCACCATTTTGGCATTCGGATAAAGCTGCTTCACTGCGTGGCCAATCAAGTGGGCGCACGAGTGACGGATAATTTCCACACCCTCTTTGTCTTTAGGGGTGATGATTTGCACGCTTGAATCTTCGGTAATCGGGTCGCAAGCGTCCACCAATTTGCCGTTGACTTTACCGGCCACTGTCGCCTTCGCCAAACCTGCACCAATCGATGCCGCAATCTGGGCAACGGTTACAGGTGATTCATATTGGCGGACGGAACCGTCAGGCAAGGTAATGTTCAACATTCAAAACTCCGAGTGGTAAGTAATTTTTCAGACGGCATGATTCATTATATTTATTCAACAACGCAAACTGCCTGAAAGCTGGTTTAATATCATGATTGTGGTTGGCGTTTTTATTCGATACACAATCAAAAAGCTAATCTTGTAAATTATATAATGCCTGCCAATTAATTAGCAAGCTACCGACCAAATGCGGGGCATATCGCCTACGCCTGTTGCAGCAAGGGTACAAATCATCTCAAGGCCGTCTGAAAAACACGCACAATCATTCATTAACCATTCAAATTTCTTTATGAACCCATTCGACCTATTCCAAATCTCATCCCCCGCAGACAATCTGCTGCCCTATGATGGCATAGTCAACGATTTCGGCGTGATTTTAAAATCCCAAGAAGCCGATGATTTATTTGAAGAATTGCTGCACAATATCCCTTGGCAACACGATGAAGCCATTATTTACGGCAAACACATCACCACCGCACGCCAAGTGACTTGGTATGGTGACCATACTTTTGGCTACACCTACTCCGGTATCCGTCGCATTGCCCTGCCTTGGCACCCGACTTTACTTTCCCTCAAACACACCATCGAACAACACCTTCAAGCCATCAGCCCGACCGTATTCAATTCCTGTTTGCTCAACTTATATTCAGACGGCCTCGAAGGCATGGGCTGGCACAGCGACGACGAAAAAGAATTAGGTAATGAATCCATCATCGCCTCACTCAGCCTCGGTGCTACCCGAAAATTTGCATTCAAACACAAACACACTGCCGAAAAACGCGAATTGATGCTACAGCACGGCCAATTAATCGTCATGCGCGGTCAAACCCAACAGCATTGGCGTCACGCCGTGATGAAAAGCACCAAAATCACCGCACCGCGCATTAACCTGACCTTCCGCACCTTTCATTCCGACATTTACTTAAGCACACCCTAATAAACGCTTATCAGTTATAATTATTTATTTATCCGAACACGCTTCACCCATGTTGAAATTTACCCTGCACAAAAAAGACGGCCTCGCCCGCCGCGGCACCCTTGAACTGAACCACGGCAAAATCGAAACCCCCGTATTCATGCCGGTCGGCACCTACGGCTCGGTTAAAGCCATGACGCCGCAAAACCTGCACGACATCAACGCCCAAATCATCTTGGGCAACACTTACCACTTATGGCTGCGCCCCGGCTTGGAAGTCATCGAACAATTCGGCGGCCTGCACCAATTTATCGGCTGGGACAAACCGATTCTCACCGATTCAGGCGGCTTCCAAGTGTTTTCCCTGTCCGACATGCGCAAGCTTACCGAAGAAGGCTGCACCTTCAAAAGCCCGATTAACGGTGACAAATTATTCCTATCGCCCGAAATTTCGATGAAAATTCAAACGGTGTTGAATTCCGATATTGTGATGCAGTTGGACGAATGCACACCCGGTGAAGCCAGCCACGAGCAAGCCCGAAAATCGCTGCAAATGAGTCTGCGCTGGGCAGAACGCAGCAAAAAAGCCTTTGAAGACTTAAACAACCCCAACGCCCTATTCGGCATTGTGCAAGGCGCGATGTATGAAGACTTGCGCGAAGAATCCCTACGCGGCTTGGAACAATTCGACTTCCCTGGCTTGGCCATTGGCGGTTTATCTGTGGGCGAACCCAAGCCCGAAATGTACCGCATGTTGCGTGCCGTCGGTCCGATTCTGCCCGAACACAAACCGCATTACCTGATGGGCGTTGGCACACCGGAAGACCTAGTGTACGGCGTGGCGCACGGTGTAGACATGTTCGACTGCGTGATGCCGACCCGTAACGCCCGCAACGGCTGGCTGTTTACCCGCTTTGGTGATTTGAAAATCAAAAACGCCAAACACCGCCTCGACAACCGCCCCATCGACGAATCCTGCACCTGCCATGCCTGCCAAAACTTCAGCCGCTCGTATCTGCACCATTTGCATAAAGTCGGCGAAATCTTAGGCGCGCAACTGAACACCATTCACAACCTGCACTTCTACCAAGTGATCATGGCCGAAATGCGTGAAGCCATCGAGCAAGACAAGTTTAGCGACTGGCAGGCTCAGTTCCATGAAAACCGCGCACGCGGTGTGGATTGATGAGTTTAAGCAGCAAATAAAAGAGCAAGGCCGTCTGAAAAATTCTGTTTCAGACGGCCTTACATTCGCATTTCAAGTGCAACGCTCAAATGCCATTGGCAAGGGCTGCTGAAAACAGATCACCCGGTGTCTCATAGTCCAATGTCTTTCTCGGTCGGCGG
>NZ_PDBT02000017.1:0-39362 GCF_002551535.2 Neisseria sp. N95_16 | reverse complement strand
AGCAGCAATCCTGTGTCTGATTTTCAGGAAAATAGGATTGATACTGCGTACACTAATGCCGGTCATTTTAGCAGTATCGGAAGCGGTCAAATCAAGAGCGAAACAGCGGATTATTTCTCTAAACTTTTGCTCTGAAATTTTGCTGAACTTTTGATACTTATTTTTTAGTTTCATATTAGGAGCTTATCAGGTTTTTTGATGATTTTGCTTCCTAAGCCCTTTCGATATTTATTGTTTTAAATCATTGGGATAGATAGTAAATAGGGCGGATTTGGCGGAAAGTGTTCCCGCTGGCCAAAAAAGGGAGCGGGGACATTTTGTTACAAAAATAAATTACTTAAGTCAAATGTTCCTGCGTTCCCGCTGTTCCCGCTGTTTTTTAGCACCTATATACGCTTATTTTTAATTTGGGGTATGATGGGGCTGTTTCAGCCGATAGGTTAGACCGTCTGAAAAATGATGCAGGCGGCCTAAATCTGATTTATGCCGGTGAGAAAAAAAACAGGGTAAAAAATGGGTGACTTGTGCAAAATGGGGGTATTTTTGGGGGTATTTTAAAATATTGAATAAATTTATTTATTTAAAATCATATATTTGAATTAAAAATTAGGGTCTCTCCGTTTACCAAAAAATCAATAAAATCAACAGGTTATATTATAATGCAAATTGGTAATCTGTTGACATCATGATTAAGTAAAACCGCTTTTAATGAAAAGCGGTTTTACTGCATCTAAGGCTTTGCTTTTATTATCTATGGTTTAGTATTGCTTTAGCTAAGCGAAATAAATCATATCGTATTATCTTAAATAAACTAATGTTTTTTTACACGATCATTTTAACTATCTATTTTTCTTATGAAAAATAAGTAAAGAAAATGGTGTTTTGCCGCTTTTGGCTGTTTTTTAAAGGATAAATAGGGTATTTTTGACCAAGCCAGTTTGCTATCTCAAATCAGTTTTGCTAGTATGAAATTGTAGTCTAGTGAAATGAATTTATTAATATTAATAATTTAATACGATAGGAGATGGATATGAAAGTTGCTCATTTATTAGCAGCATTGCCGGTTGCAGCGGTTTTGGCAGCGTGTAGCTCGGTACACCCGCAGCAGGTTGAGGCGGAACATGATTTTGTATGTGACAATGGTGCAAAAATCCGTGTGTCCGGTACGACCAAAGGCGGTGCTGACCGTGTGAAAGTCACTGCGCTGAACGTGGCAGGTAACCCAAGCGCGGTATTGCAAAAAGCGCCGGCGGGTCAAGGTGAGCGTTTCCAAAATAATGCCGGTTTCTTTGGTAACGCAACAGAATTACGCATTGTAGATGGTGTGACAACGCTGACCTACGATGATAAAAACAATAAATTCCAAACCAAGTGTGAACCGGTGCCACGTTAAGATGTGATTGGTTTGGATGATTGAATAAAAAGGCCGCCTGAAAATTTGTTTTCAGGCGGCCTTTTCGTTTAATAATAACGCAATTATTGGATCAATCTAACAATAAAAACGGATTGCCCCCGGCGCGATCGAAACCGGCTTCACCGACCACAATGTCCAAGCCCAGTGAGGCCAAGTCGTCAGCGACTGGATCGGCGTATTGCTGTTTGTCGAGGCGGTAGAGTTTGCGGTAGCTGTGGCAGGATTTGCAGCTTTCAGCATGCGCGCCTTGATAGACCGGCGCCAATTCAGGCGTGCTTTTTTCGTCGATGTGTTGAATGCGCATATTGCCGGCATCGCCGCAAGTCGGGCATTTGGCGCGCAGCACGTTCCAGCGGCTGTTGCACAATGGGCAGTGCATGTAGCGGAAGCCGTTTAAATCGCCTTTGATCAACACCACGCTGCCGACCGGTTCGGTACCGCAGCAAGGGCAGATGGTGCGGTCTTCGGTTGGCGGTACATGATCTTCGGTCAGTTGCAAAGCCCATGCCGTCCAAATCACTTGCAATGCGGCTTGCACCCAGATCTCGGCTGAGCGGTCTTGGTCTTCGGTGGTTTGGGTTAATACGCGCTTGGCCAAGGCTTTGGCTTGTTCTTGGCTTAAGGCTTTTAATTTGCTCACTTCGATGGCGGCGGTGGCGGTGATTTTGCCGTTTACTTCTTTCAGAATGTCGCCGAATACGTCATAAAATTCAGACGGTACATCGCTATTCAAGGCTTCCGGCAAAACAGTTGCGCCTTCGCTCAATTGATTCAAGGTCAAATCATGGCGCGCCATCACGGCTTGTTGCGCTTCGCAAACGGTGGAAAGCAGCGTCAGGTAAAGATTCCATTCGCTTTTGTCTGCCTGCGCCAATTCTTTGAAACGCACGGCGCGCTCGGCAAAGATTTCTTGTTCCGGCGCGAGCCAGAATGGGGTGTGGAACAAGCCTTTTTGGATTTCTTCAACCGGCTTGATGGTGGTGGTTTTCATGTATTTTCCTTGTGGTGTGTTTCAGACGGCCTATTGATCAACAGGCCGTCTGAAAAGATATGTGATTCGAATGATTATTTCACAATATATTGCGGGTGGGTATAAACGGTAAATTTATGCGGGCGGGCGAAGCCGATTAAGGTCATGCCGGCTTGTTCGGCCAAGCGCACGGCCAGCGCGGTTGGGGCGGAGACGGCAACAATGCAGCCTATGCCCATCGCAGCGGCTTTAGCGACCATCTCATAGCTGGCGCGGCTGGAAATCAGCGCGAAACCTTGCTGCCAATTGTAAGCCTGTTGCGTGCCGTGGCCGATTAATTTGTCTAAGGCATTGTGGCGGCCGACATCTTCAAACGCGGCTGAAATACGACCGTTTTGTACCCAAGCCACGCCGTGTACCGAGCCAACGGATTGACGCAAGGGCTGATGGTTGTCGAAATCGGCTAAGGCCGTCTGAATGTTGCGGATGGCCAATGCCTGGCCGCGGGGTACTTGCGGCAATTGCGGTTTGACCGCAGCCAAGCTGTCGATGCCACACAAACCGCAACCGGTGCGGCCGGTCATGTTGCGGCGACGCTCTTTTAAGGCTTGAAAACGTGCGGAAGCGATGTCGAGGTGCACTTCAATGCCATCGCAGGCTTCGTTGACTTCAATGTCGTACAGCTCGGAAGCGGTGGTCAAAATGCCTTCGCTCAAGCTGAATCCCAAGGCCAAGGCTTCCAAATTTTGCGGCGTAGCCATCAATACCACATGGGTAATGCCGTTGTAGACCAAGGCGATGGCGGTTTCTTCGGCTAGCACGTCTTGTTCTTCACGCAGGCCGTCTGAATCAGCGCGATATACGGTATAGCTTTGCAGGGGAAGGGAAGTCATGAGTGAGGCCGTCTGAAAAGCGCTATTATAGCGCGATTTTTTCTGCTTCTTAACCGGAATAAACCAAAGTTGGGCGCATAATCGCAATCGTTTATTTGAATGATTAAGGTTATCAGCATGAATGCAGTAAATAAAACATTATTGGCGGCTGCTGTGGCGATGGGGTTGAGTGCTTGTGCGGCAACATCGGGCAAAACAAGTCATGATTTGGATTTTTCCAAACAGCCATACACCGAACAAAGTATGGTGGTGAATGGTGAAACGATTAAATTCCGTGCCTATGAAGGCATTGTGTACGTTAAAAATCCAATCGATGCTGAATATGAAGTGATGAATATTTATGTGCCGGAGCAATATTACCAAAACGGTAATATTGACGGCTTTACAGCAGAAACGGCACCGATTTTCTTCCCTAATCAAATCGGCGGCTATATGCCGGCCAAACCGGCGAAGCCTGAATTGAAACGCCCGCGTGGACCTATGGTTGAAAATGCGGTGCAATCACCGAATGCCGCAGCGGTAGCCTTGTCAAAAGGTTATGTGGTGGCATCGGCAGGCGCGCGCGGACGGACTGCGGCTACTGGTAAAGCACCGGCGGCAATTGTCGATTTAAAAGCGGCAGTGCGCTATTTGAAAGCTAACGATAAAGTGATGCCGGGTGATGCTGAAAAAATCATTTCCAACGGCACCAGCGCGGGCGGTGCGCAGTCTTCATTATTGGGTGCAAGCGGCAATCATCCGGATTATGAAGCGCATTTGAAAGCCCTAGGCGCAGCGAATGCGGGCGATGATATTTTTGCGGTTTCCGCATATTGCCCGATTACCGATTTGGAACACGCTGACATGGCTTATGAATGGCAGTTTAACGGTGTCAACGATTACAAGAAAATGAGTGTGACCATGCTGGATTACAACGTCAAGCGTGAACTGGTGCCAGGTACGCTCACCGAAGCACAAAAATCCTTGTCCGATAAACTCAAGCCCATGTATCCTGCTTACATCAACAGCTTGAATCCGAAAGACGCACAAGGCCGTGCGTTGACCTTGGATCAAAGCGGCAACGGCAGCTTTAAAGATTTCGTGACCGGATTCTTGGCGCAATCGGCACAACAGCAATTGGATGCCGGCAAAGAAGTAAAAGCGGGTTGGCTGGCGGTGAAAAACGGCAAAGTAACGGCAATTGATTTTGCCCAATATGCACAAACCGCAGGCCGTCAGAAAACGCCGCCTGCATTTGACGGCGTGGATTTATCGACCGGTGAAAACCAATTATTTGGCAATGCCGATACCGACAAACAGCATTTCACTACCTTTGCCATGAGCAACAGCACCGTAGCAGGCGCAACCATGGCCGCAGCGCAAGACATTAAAATGATGAATCCGCTGAATTATGTGGGCGATACCGACGCGAAAATGCCGCAAAACTGGCGGATTCGTGTCGGCACCAACGACCGCGATACTTCATTGGCGGTCTCTGCTGTGTTGGCGGCCAAGCTGCAAAACCATGGCGCCAACGTTGATTATGCCTTACCGTGGGGCGTGCCACATAGCGGAGACTATGATTTAGATGAATTGTTTGCTTGGATGAAACAAGTGAGTACGCAATAATAATGCCGTCTGAACCTTTTCAGACGGTATTGTTTTTTAGAGATACATAAGAATAAAAGCCTGAACATTTCTGTTCAGGCTTTTTAATTTGGCTCCCCGACCTGGGCTCGAACCAGGGACCTGCGGATTAACAGTCCGTCGCTCTACCGACTGAGCTATCGGGGAATGGAGCGTATTATAGCGTCTGCAAAAAATGTGTCAACCGATAAAAGGCAATAAATTCGTAGCAATATTACAAATAATTGAAAGCTAAGAAAATTTATTTTATCGCTAACATACGATGGCAAGCTTGTGTTGTCAGGCCGTCTGAAAGCTAGGTATGCACATTATTTGCGTAAGCTATTTATTTTGCCGTAATCAGTATTTTGCGCTAACCAATTTACCGTTTTGGAAAACTTGTTGCTGCATAACGTTACCGTTGTAGGCATAAGTTGTCAGAGAGCCGTTGGTCGGTGTTGCGCGAAATTGCATCAATTGGTTGCGGTTGATGGTGTAAGGGTCGGTGCGCTTGATGCTGTTGTCGCTGTAAAAATCTTGCACCACATATTCATTATTGCGTTTGCTTAATAATTGACGGTAAAAACCGCCTTTCACCGCATTATTTGAAGCATTACCGTGGGCGTCAAAATAAGTCACAATTTGCTCGTCAACAATATTGACGCCGCCGTTGTTTTTACTTTGGTTGGTGTTGGAACCGATTTTGGTTTGATCCAAGCGCACAGGGATATTTAAAGAAGTGCCCAAGCCGACATGGCTGCCCAGTCGGGTGCCCACGCCTAAGCCCACAGACATGCCGGGTGTGCCTACCGAGCAGGCACTTAAAGCGGTGATGGCGAGTGCAGCTGACAGAATCTTTTTCATTGTTTTTCCTTTGGAAATTTCTTTATTAACTGACGGCAATGAGTATAGCGGTTTTCATTGCTGATTTTCGTTATGCTAGGTAAAAGGCAAGAATTGGCAGGAATTTTGTTGGTTTTTGGAAACGAAAACGCCAAAAAGCACTTTCTTGGGAAAAGTGCTTTTTGGCGCTCTGGGGTAAGCAGGGAGATGAAAAGCTTATTTCAAGCTGGCTTGTTGAATGTTTTTGCCTTCTGAAAATTTAATTTCTTTCACAACGCTGAATTCTTTGGCAATACCGTTGATCAAAACAGGTGACATGGTTTGCGCTTCCATCCATTGAACGGCGCTGTTGTCGATGCTGCTTGAGCCGCTGCTGCGCACCACGCGTACATTGTGAACATCGCCGTCTGCACCAATGGTCAATCGCACAGCAACTTTGCCGGTAATCGGAGCGGTGGCTTCAGATGCTTTTTGATAGAAAGCAATATTGTTTGCCATGGCGGCTTGTGAAGCAGCTAAAACGGTGAAAGCAACTAAAGCGGTTAAAGTTTGACGGATGTTCATGATATTGTCCTTGTGAGTTAAACGTTTGTCGTAATTTTGTTAATGTGTAATTCTTTAATTTATAAAGATTATGTTTTGTTGGAACTTGTTGTGTTCCGTGTTTCGATGTATGCATTTTGCAATGTTGGCAGGGAATTAGCAAACGATAAATGCGCAAAAATTGCGATAAACGGTTTATTTTTTAGTAGTGATTATTCTAATTGTTGGCATTTTAAGCTTAGAATTTATACTTTATTGAAAGTAACTTGAGAAAATATGACAAATTAATTATTTTAAAATCATATATTTATTTTGAATAACTCAGTTAAGAATAAAAATATAGGTGTTTTGAAACTAAAAAACACCGTTTATTTATTTAAAAATACCGCTTGTCGTATTTTTGCACCGATTATTAAAAATGTTGTTTTTTTTAATACATATATTTGGATTTTGTTGAAATATTTTTAGATGATTCTTGCAAAATGTAATCAAGGTGCTGCGTTGTTTCTATTCAATGTGGCCATAGTTAAAAACGATAGGGCATAAAAATTTTGCGGAACTAAGGTAGAATGTGTTCAGACGGCCTTTTGAATCATAATAAGAATGTTAGTCGTCGAAACAGTTTGATTGGGCAAGCGTGATTCTTTATATATAGTTTGCCTGTTGGCTAAACAGCATCCTTTAGGCAGATAACAGCTAGGAAGCAATAATGAAAACTTTAAAATTCACAAAAATGCATGGCTTGGGTAATGATTTCATGGTGGTCAACGCGATCGAACAGCAGTTTGACCCAACAGAAGCGCCTTTGGCACAATGGTCTGACCGTTTCCGTGGGGTGGGCTTTGACCAGCTTTTAGTGGTGGAAAAACCATCATCTGAAGCGGTGGATTTTCGTTACCGCATTTTTAATGCCGATGGCGGGGAGGTAGAGCAATGCGGGAACGGTGCGCGTTGTTTCGTGCGTTTTGTGGTGGATAAAGGGTTGACTGACAAGCAGGAAATTTTGGTGGAAACCGCCAGTGGTGTGATTGTGCCCAAATTGTTGGATAATGGCTTGGTTACTGTGAATATGGGCAAACCAAAATTTATGCCGTCTGAAATTCCGTTTGTGCCGGTTAGTGATGAAGCAGATGATGCCTTAACACATATTGTGCTGGTGGGCTTGGAATCCATTCCGGTAAGTTGCGTCAATATGGGTAATCCGCATGCGGTCATTGTAGTGGAAGATACGCAAAATGCGCCAGTCGAGCATTGGGGTGAGGCCATTGAATCGCATAGCCAATTTCCGGAACGCGTAAATGTTGGTTTTATGCAGGTTGTGGATCGCCAATCGATTCAGTTGCGTGTGTATGAACGTGGGGCGGGTGAAACGCAAGCATGCGGCACCGGCGCGTGTGCGGCAGTTGTGGCCGGTGTACGCTTAGGTTTACTGGATGGGGGTGTGCCGGTTAAGGTGAGCTTGCCGGGGGGCGATTTGTTTATCAGCTGGCAGAATGGTGATGATGTGATGATGACCGGTCCTGCTGAAACAGTATTTGAAGGCGAGTTGCAATATTAAGATGGCTTTTCATTTTGATTTATGGGCAGCCGTGATTTATGCCGTGTTTTTCTTGGGGCTGATTTTTAAAGCTGAGAAATTCCAATGGTTTTGGGCGGCAGTGATTGCATGGTTGGGCGTGGGCTTTTTGGGCGCGGAAATTATACCTGGTGCCTGGGGCATTACCCATGTTGGGCCTTTGTTTATTCCGCATTTTTATTTAACGATAGGCAGTATTTTTTTCTTTTTGAACCATTGGCAAAAAACACCAGACGGCCAATTTTGGCAGGCTGATGAAGCGCATCCTTTGCTGAGCTTGTTTGCAGTCAGCAATGCACTGATGACTGCGGTATTTATTTTATTGGCAGGTATGGTTTGGTATCATTATCCGGAAGGCACCTCTATTTTTTCCATGCCGGCATTATTGGCTTTTTATGCCTTGGAGCCGAGCTATTGGTTTATCGTGCAATTGGTTTTAATGGCAGTATTTTATGTGCACCGCGTTAAAATCATGAAGCAGCCTGCCAGCTTATTTAGCAGCCGGCAATTGCAAAGTGGGTTTTTGATGTTGTTGGTCGTCCAAGTGGCGGTGGTTTTGTCCATCATCATCGTAGGGCGTTTTTAAACAAAAAGTTATAAAGTAAGAAATATTAAATATTGGTTTTTCAGATGGCCTCAGCTTAATATGCAGGTTGTATTATCTTTATTCAGGAGCAGAACATGAAAATTGCAAACAACATTACCGAATTAATCGGCAATACTCCTTTGGTGAAATTAAACCGTTTGACCGAGGGTTTGAAAGCCGACGTTGCTGTGAAGTTGGAATTTTTCAACCCAGGTAGCAGCGTAAAAGACCGTATTGCAGAAGCGATGATTGAGCAGGCGGAAAAGGCCGGTAAAATCAACAAAAATACCGTGATTGTTGAAGCAACCAGCGGTAACACCGGTATCGGTTTGGCAATGGTGTGTGCTGCTCGCGGCTATAAATTGGCCATCACTATGCCAGAGAGCATGAGTAAAGAGCGTAAAATGCTGTTGCGTGCATTTGGTGCGGAATTGATTCTCACTCCGGCTGCTGAAGGTATGGGTGGTGCGATTGCCAAAGCACAATCTTTGGTTGATGAAAATCCAAGCACTTACTTCATGCCGCGTCAATTTGACAATGCTGCCAATCCACAAATCCACCGGGAAACCACTGCCGAAGAAGTCTGGCGTGATACCGATGGTAAAGTGGATATCTTTGTAGCTGGTGTGGGTACCGGCGGCACGGTTACTGGCGTGGGCGAAGTGTTGAAACAGCACAAACCTGATGTCAAAATCGTTGCGGTAGAACCGGAAGCCTCACCTGTATTGAGCGGTGGTGAAAAAGGCCCACATCCGATTCAAGGTATTGGTGCCGGTTTCGTACCGAGCGTATTGAATACCACCATTTACGATGAAATCGTTAAAGCACCAAACGAAGCAGCATTTGAAACTGCTCGTGCGATGGCAGAAAAAGAAGGCATCTTGGTGGGTGTTTCTTCCGGTGCAGCCGTTTGGAGCGCATTGCAACTGGCGAAACGTCCTGAAAACGAAGGTAAATTGATTGTAGTATTGATTCCTTCTTATGGCGAGCGTTATCTTTCTACGCCATTGTTTGCCGATTTGGCATAATATCAGTGATTAAAAAGGCCGTTTCAGACGGCCTTTTTTGTGTGTTTTCATTTTTCAGATGATGACGGCCTATTCGAAATATGTTGTAATTGAGCAAACTTGATGATGTATCCGTGCTGCCATCATTTGGACTATTCGACGAATCTGATTATAATGACCCACATGAAAAAATATATCCCCCTCTTATTTACATTGGCGGCACTTGCCGGTTGTCAATCTATTTACGTGCCAACCTTAAAAGAAGTGCCGGTGCGCCCGACTAATGTCCAAGTAACTGAGAAGCCGGCTGCCGGTTTCCGTCTAGCTTCTAGTCACTGGTCGGATGTTTCCAAAATCCGTGACGAAGCGACGCGTTTGAGCTATCAGGTCAGTCAAGGAAAGATGACCAAAGTTCAAGCGGCTCAATACTTGAATCGCTATCGCATCCAATTGGTTGGCCGCAACTCTGTTGACGACAGTATGTATGAAGTGTATTTGCGTTCTGCCGTAGATAGCCAACGTGGTGAAATCACTACCCAACAATCTAAGCTGTATATTCAAAACGCTTTGCGTGGTTGGCAACAACGCTGGAAGAGCATGAACAGCAAACCAAGCAATCCGGCATTTACCAACTTCCTGATGGAAGTGATGAATATGTCGCCATTGCAATAATTTGATATAAAAAAAGGCCGTCTGAATTTCAGACGGCCTTTTTATTACTGGTTATTTTTTACCTAAAATCTTATCAGTGGCAATGCGTGCTTGTCCGCGAATGTCTTCAGTCAGATAAGCTTTCATTTGGCTGTACACCAATGTGATTACGGCAATATCATCGGTGAACCCCAATGGTCCCAATAAATCGGGAATAGCATCAATCGGGCTGAAGAAATATACCAATGCGCCTAAGATAATCATCTTGGCTTGTTTGGGTGTATGCGGTGATTTCCACAAAAAATAGAGCGCATAAAGCTGGCGCACTACCGGCGCGCCCAATCTGCCTGCAAAACGGCCAAGCTTGCGCAAGAAACCGGGTTCATCGAGTTTTTTGCGTCTGAATTTGGGAATATAGTCTTCAGGAGAAACAGAGTTTGAATCGTTCATAGAAAAGCCCTTTTAATCGTTGTCGTGATATGTGTTACTTGGCCATTCTTCTTGTTTAGTGAAAACATTGGAACGGAAAACCAAAAGCAAGTATAAGAGATTGGATGATAAGATACGTCAACTCAATGCAGTTTTATGATAAGCAGCCCAAAAGTACAATCCTTAAGTAAGATTAAGATAACCGCCTTATTTAATTAATATCAAAATAATTTCCATTGCTCAGGAGTATGTGGAAATTGAGTAGGCACTGCCGACTGAATAAATTCAGATAAATTGAATGTTTATCTAGGGAATGGCGATTTAGGTTGATATTATCAATTATCAGGCGAAAGGAGTAGTTAAAAAGAAATACGATAAAATTATTTGTCTCTTTTTTGTAAAAATTTATTAGGTTGTTTACAAATTGGGCTGTTCAAACGGCGCTAAACCATGTAAATTATAGCAAGTGTAATTCATTGTAGTTTTGCGCTACCCGATTTTGAGAAGAAAATAAATTCAGAGGAACAGACCATGTCCGCCAAACCACGTCCTGTCTTTCTAGAAATCCCTAATATTCGCTTGCCGATACCGGGGATTGTTTCTATTTTACACCGCGTCAGCGGTGTTGTTTTGTTTGTTGCCTTGCCGGTATTACTTTACTTGCTTTCAGGCACATTAAGTCAAGAATCAGATTTTGAAGCTTATCGTGCCTTTGTTGCCAATCCGCTGGTGAAACTGGCTTTGATTGGTTTGCTGTGGGCATATCTGCATCACAGTTTGGCCGGTATCCGCTTCCTGTTGTTGGATGCGCATAAAGGTTTGGAATTAAACACAGCCCGTAATACTGCCAAGCTGGTGTTTATTGCTGCTTTGGTATTGACTGTAGTGATTGGAGCCTTGTTATGGTAGATCGTAAATTAACCGGTGCCCACTACGGTTTGAGAGATTGGGCAATGCAGCGTGCAACTGCTGTTATTATGCTGATTTATACTGTTGTGTTGATTGTATTCTTGTTGGCACTGCCAAAAGAATACGCTGCATGGCAGGCATTTTTTGACCAAACTTGGGTGAAATTGTTTACTCAAGTGAGCTTTATTGCTTTGTTCTTGCACGCATGGGTTGGTATCCGTGATTTGTGGATGGACTATATTAAACCGTTTGGTCTGCGTTTATTCTTGCAAGTAGCCACCATCGTTTGGTTGATTGGCTGCTTGGTATATTCAGTTAAAGTTATTTGGGGGTAAGTATGAGTTTTCCTGTTCGCAAGTTTGATGCCGTGATTGTTGGTGGCGGTGGTGCAGGTCTGCGTGCTGCCCTGCAATTGTCTAAATCCGGTCTGAATTGTGCCGTATTGTCTAAAGTGTTCCCAACTCGTTCGCATACTGTTGCTGCGCAAGGTGGTATCTCTGCTTCCTTGGGTAACGTGCAGGAAGACCGTTGGGATTGGCATATGTACGACACCGTAAAAGGTTCTGACTGGCTGGGCGACCAAGACGCGATTGAATTTATGTGCCGTGCGGCACCTGAAGCGGTTATCGAGCTGGAACACATGGGTATGCCTTTTGACCGCGTAGAAAGCGGCAAAATTTATCAACGTCCGTTTGGTGGTCATACTGCCGAACACGGTAAGCGCGCGGTAGAACGTGCTTGCGCCGTTGCTGACCGTACCGGTCATGCCATGCTGCATACTTTGTATCAGCAAAACGTGCGTGCCAATACCCAATTCTTTGTGGAATGGACAGCTTTAGACCTGATTCGTGATGAAGAGGGTGATGTGGTTGGCGTGACTGCGATGGAAATGGAAACCGGTGATGTGTACATTTTCCATGCTAAAGCGGTGATGTTTGCTACCGGTGGTGGTGGCCGTATTTACGCATCTTCAACCAATGCCTACATGAATACCGGTGACGGTTTGGGCATTTGTGCGCGTGCGGGCATTCCATTGGAAGACATGGAATTCTGGCAATTCCACCCGACTGGTGTAGCCGGTGCTGGTGTATTGATTACCGAAGGTGTGCGCGGTGAGGGTGGTATTCTGTTGAATGCCAACGGCGAGCGTTTCATGGAACGTTATGCGCCAACTGTAAAAGATTTGGCTTCTCGTGACGTGGTTTCTCGCGCAATGGCGATGGAAATTTACGAAGGTCGCGGCTGTGGTAAAAACAAAGACCATGTATTGCTGAAAATCGACCACATCGGTGCCGAAAAAATTATGGAAAAACTGCCGGGCATCCGTGAGATTTCCATCCAGTTTGCCGGTATCGACCCAATTAAAGACCCGATTCCAGTGGTGCCGACTACCCACTATATGATGGGCGGTATTCCAACCAACTATCATGGTGAAGTGATTGTGCCTAAGGGTGACGAATATGAGTCGGTAGTAAAAGGCTTGTATGCTGCTGGTGAGTGTGCATGTGCGTCAGTACACGGTGCCAACCGTTTGGGTACTAACTCTTTGCTTGACTTGGTGGTATTTGGTAAAGCAGCAGGCGACAGTATGATCGACTTCATTAAAGCACAAGAAGGCTGGAAAGCATTGCCGGAAAATGCCGGTCAATTGACTGCTCAGCGCTTGGATCGTTTGGATAACCAAACCGATGGTGAAAATGTTGATGAATTGCGTCGTGATTTGCAGCGCTCTGTTCAACTTCACGCCGGTGTATTCCGTACCGATGAAATCTTGAGCAAAGGTGTGAAAGAAATCTTGGAAATCGCCGAGCGTGTGAAACGCACCGAAATTAAAGATAAGAGCAAGGTTTGGAATACTGCGCGTATCGAAGCTTTGGAATTGGATAACTTGATTGAAGTAGCGAAAGCGACCTTGGTATCTGCCGAAGCGCGTAAAGAATCACGTGGTGCGCATGCTTCAGATGACCACCCAGAGCGCGATGATGATAACTGGATGAAACACACCCTGTATCATTCATTGAGCAATACCTTGAGCTACAAACCGGTACACACCAAACCATTGACCGTTGATTATATCGAACCGGCCAAGCGCGTTTATTAATGTATCCAGTTTCAGACGGCCTATCAAAGGCCGTCTGAAAAATATCAGAAAAATGACCCTACACCGACGGTTTGAAATTCTATAATCATTCATCAAACCGCTCGTGAGAAAAGGAACACTTCTCATGGAAAAAGTAAGTTTCGAAGTTTACCGCTACAACCCTGATGTTGATGCGAAACCTTATATGCAGAAATACGAGTTGGAAATCGAACCGACCGACGTAAAATTATTGGATGCATTGGTTAAGCTGAAAGCTCAAGACGACACCTTGTCGTTCCGCCGTTCTTGCCGTGAAGGCATTTGCGGTTCAGACGGCATGAACATTAATGGTAAAAATGGTTTGGCTTGTCTGACCGACATTCGTAGCCTGAAGCAGCCGATTAAAATCCGCCCATTGCCAGGCTTGCCGGTTATCCGCGATTTGATTGTGGATATGACCCAATTCTTCAAACAATATCATTCGATTAAGCCTTATGTGGTAAACGATACGCCGATTGACTCGGATAAAGAGCGTCTGCAAACTCAAGAAGACCGTAAAGAGCTGGATGGTTTGTATGAATGTATCTTGTGTGCATGCTGCTCAACCGCTTGTCCTTCATTTTGGTGGAATCCTGATAAATTCGTCGGTCCATCTGGCTTGCTGAATGCTTACCGCTTCATTGCTGACAGCCGTGATACCATTACCAACGAGCGTTTGGATGATTTAAACGATCCATATCGTTTGTTCCGTTGTCATACCATTATGAACTGTGTTGACGTTTGCCCGAAACACTTGAATCCTACCCGTGCAATCGGTAAGATTAAAGAAATCATGTTGAAACGAGCAGTTTAATGATGATGGTATTTGACGATACTGCAAAACGCAAAATCCGTTTCCAAACCCGCCGAGGACTGTTAGAGCTTGACTTGGTTCTCGGCCGGTTTATGGAGAGAGAATTTGAGCAATTAAATGATGAGGAATTAGCTGCGTTTGTTGAGATTCTTGAATTTCAAGATCAAGACTTGTTAGCTTTGGTTAACGGTTATACACAAACTGAAAAAACTCATCTGATTCCATTGCTTAATAGAATCAGACAGGCATAAAATGGGTATTGATACAGTGCTTCTGATACATTGTAGAAATATTCATAGGCCGTCTGAAAGCAAGACCGTGCTGTAAAGCAAAACGTATAAAAGCCCCATTTTACAAAGGAGCAAAGAATGTCTAAAACAGTAAAACTCAACACCCCAAACCAAGAGGCATTGGAATTACCGGTATTGGAAGCATCATTAGGTAATGATGTAATCGATATTCGTGCATTAACCAAACACACCGGCTTGTTCTCATTTGACCCTGGTTTTGTATCGACTGCAAGCTGTGAGTCTAAGATTACCTATATCGACGGTGAAGAAGGTTTGCTTTACTACCGCGGTTATCCGATTGAGCAATTGGCAGAGAAATCCGATTATTTGGAAGTTTGCTACTTGTTGATTTATGGTGAGCTGCCAAATGCGGAACAGAAAAAAGAGTTTACCGATATTGTAAGCCACCACACCATGGTGCACGAGCAATTGACATGGTTCTTCCGTGGCTTCCGTCGTGATGCGCATCCAATGGCGATGATGGTGGGTGTGGTTGGTGCATTATCTGCATTCTATCAAGACAGCTTGGACATTACTGATCCAAAACACCGTGAAATTGCGATTTATCGTTTGATTTCTAAAATCCCAACGATTGCGGCAATGTGTTACCGCTACTCAAACGGTTTGCCGTTTAACTATCCGAAAAATAACCTGACTTATGCAGAGAACTTCCTGCATATGATGTTTGCGACACCATGTGAAGAATACAAACCAAATCCTGTTTTGGCACGCGCCTTAGACCGCATCTTCATTTTGCATGCTGACCACGAACAAAACGCTTCGACTTCGACTGTCCGCTTGGCAGGTTCTTCAGGCGCCAATCCGTTTGCATGTATTGCAGCAGGTATTGCTTGCTTGTGGGGTGCCTCGCACGGTGGTGCTAATGAAGCCGTTTTGAATATGTTGGACGAAATCGGTGATGTTTCTAATGTAGAAGCCTACATGGAAGGCGTGAAGCAGCGTAAATACCGCTTAATGGGCTTTGGTCACCGTGTTTACCGCAATATGGACCCGCGCGCCAACATCATGCGTGAAACTTGCTATGAGGTCTTGAAAGAATTGGGTCTGGAAGACAGTCCTAAATTCAAATTGGCAATGGAATTGGAGCAAATTGCACTGAAAGATCCATTCTTTGTGGAACGCAAATTGTATCCAAACGTTGACTTCTACTCAGGTATCGTATTGTCAGCCTTGGGTATTCCAACAGAGATGTTTACCGTTATCTTCGCCTTGGCGCGCAGTGTAGGTTGGATTTCTCATTGGCACGAAATGATCGGCGATCCAGCGCTGAAAATTGGCCGTCCGCGTCAATTGTACACTGGCGAAGACCGTCGCGATTTCGCACCGGTTGAGCAACGTTAATTATCTTATTAATGATTGTTGATTTACATTTTAAAGACTAAAAAGTCTGTTTGATTAGTTTTATCGATTTAAGACAAAATATCTACAGGCAGTTAGTTCGGAATAGGGTAGAATAAAGTGTCATCTTCAGACGGCCTGAACTCCGTTAAAGTAGCACAAAGTTCTACCCTTTATTTATATCTTAAGAAAAGAGCACACGCCATGATGGACGAAAAACTCAATTTCTCTTATCTGTTTGGTTCAAATGCCCCTTATATTGAGGAGTTATACGAAGCTTTCTTGGTTGATCCAAACTCAGTAGAAGATAAGTGGAAACAATACTTTACTGACTTAACCAAGCTGCCGGGTGCAACTGATGTAGACGTTGCCCATGCACCGATTCGTGAATCATTTGCCAATTTGGCTAAGACGAAATCAACAGCCGCTATTGCAGGCAGTGTTGATGAGGCCATGTTGAAAAAACAGGTTGGCGTGTTGCGCATGATTTCTGCTTACCGCATTCAAGGTGTGGGTGCGGCTCAATTGGATCCGTTAAAACGTATGCCGCCAAAATATTTGGAAGCATTGGATCCTAAATTCCATGGTTTGACCGATGCTGATATGGCAGTGAAATTTAGCATGGGTGAAGGTGATTTTGACGGCCAAGAAAAAATGGCCTTGTCTGATATCGTTAAGAACTTGAAACAAACTTATTGCGGCCATTTGGCAGTGGAATACATGTATATTCCGGAAACCGAAGAGCGTCGCTGGATTCGCAATTACTTTGAAAGCGTGCTGTCTACACCACGCTATACCAAAGAGCAAAAACAATATTTATTGAAGCAATTGACTGCAGCCGAAACTTTGGAGCGCTACCTGCATACCAAATATGTTGGTCAAAAACGCTTTGGTGTGGAAGGTGGTGAAAGCGTGATTGCCGGCTTGAATTACCTGATTCAAAATGCCGGTAAAGATGGCGTAGAAGAAGTGATTATAGGTATGGCGCACCGTGGCCGTCTGAACGTGTTGGTTAACACTTTGGGTAAAAAACCGGGTGACTTATTTGCCGAGTTTGAAGGCCGTGCTGAAATCAAACACCCAAGCGGTGACGTGAAATACCACATGGGTTTCAGCTCAGATATTGCTACACCAAACGGTCCTATGCACGTTTCATTGGCCTTTAACCCGTCACACTTGGAAATCGTGAATCCGGTGGTGGAAGGTTCGGCTCGCGCGAAACAAGAGCGTTTGGGTAAAAACGGTCAAGAAAAAGTGTTGCCGGTGTTGATTCACGGTGACGCTGCATTCATCGGTTTGGGTGTCAACCAAGCGACATTCAACTTATCGCAAACCCGTGGTTACACCACCGGCGGTACGGTTCACATCGTGATCAATAACCAAATCGGCTTTACCACTTCTGATACCCGCGACGTCCGTTCTACCGTGTATTGTACCGATGTGGCGAAAATGGTTTCTGCGCCAGTCATCCATGTTAATGGTGATGATCCGGAACGTGTATGTTTTGCCATCCAAGCTGCTTTGGATTATCGTAAAACCTTCAAAAAAGACATCGTCATTGATGTGGTATGTTACCGCAAATGGGGTCACAACGAGGGCGATGACCCGACATTGACCCAGCCGATGATGTACAAAAAAGTTGCCCAGCATCCAGGCGTTCGTGCCATGTATGTTGAAAAATTGGTAGCTGAAAATGTGATCACTGAAACCGAAGCCGATGCTTTGGTACAGGCCTATCGTGATGCATTGGATAAAGGTGAGCATGTGGAACAAACCACATTGAGCAATTTCCAACGCACCAGCATCGATTGGAGCAAATACCAAGGCAAAGACTGGCGTGAAGATGCAGATACCAGCTTGCCTGCTGCCGATATCCAACGCTTGGCCGATAAATTTACCAATATTCCGGATAACTACACCCTGCATGCCAATGCCAAGCGTGTGAATGAAGCGCGCAAAGCCATGGCTTCAGGTAAGCAGCCGATTGACTGGGGTATGGCCGAAACCATCGCCTATGCCAATTTGGTCACCAAAGGCGCAGGTGTGCGTATTTCCGGTGAGGACTCAGGTCGCGGTACCTTCTCACACCGTCATGCAGTGATTCACGATCAAAAACGTGAAAAATGGGACGATGGTGCTTATGTGCCATTGCGTAACATGGGTGAAGGCGCGGCAGACTTCTTGGTAATCGACTCAATCTTGAATGAAGAAGCGGTCATGGCTTATGAATACGGCTTTGCTTGCTCAGCACCGGATAAATTGACCATTTGGGAAGCCCAATACGGTGACTTTGCCAACGGTGCGCAAGTGGTGATTGACCAATTCCTGTCATCAGGTGAAACCAAGTGGGGTCGTTTGTGTGGTTTGACCACCATCCTGCCGCATGGTTATGACGGTCAAGGCCCTGAACACTCATCAGCTCGTTTGGAGCGTTGGTTGCAATTGTGTGCCGAACACAATATGCAAATCGTGATGCCGTCTGAAGCATCGCAAATGTTCCACTTGTTGCAACGTCAGGTATTGAGCTCTTATCGTAAGCCTTTGGTAATCTTCATGTCGAAACGCCTGTTGCGCTTCAAAGATGCCATGAGCCCATTGTCTGATTTCACTGAAGGTTCACGTTTCCGCCCGGTGATTGAAGACAAAGCCGAACGCAGCAGCAATGACAGCGTGAAACGCGTGATTCTGTGTGCCGGTCAGGTTTACTATGATTTGGCTTCAGGCCGTGCCGAGCGCAAGCTGGAAGACGATGTAGCCATTATCCGTGTAGAGCAATTGTATCCGTTCCCGGATAATGAGGTGAAAGCAGAATTGGCGAAATATCCGAATGCCAAACAAGTGGTTTGGGCACAAGAAGAGCCGCAAAACCAAGGCGCGTTCTACCAAATCCGCCATCGTTTGGAAGCGGTGATTGCCGAAGACCAAAAACTGTCTTACGCTGGCCGTCCAAGCAGCGCATCGCCTGCAGTCGGTTACATGAGCAAACACGTTGCCCAATTGAAGCAATTAGTTGAAGACGCATTGAATGGCTAATTGAAGAGAGAAACGCCTACGGTCTGATTCAGGCCGTAGGAATAAGAACACATCACAAGGCCGTCTGAAAGGCGGCAAACCGGAGACTAAAATGATTATTGAAGTAAAAGTGCCAATGTTGTCTGAAAGCGTATCGGAAGGTACCTTGTTGGAATGGAAAAAGAAAGTGGGCGAAGCAGTTGCTCGCGATGAAATTTTGATTGAAATCGAAACCGATAAAGTGGTTTTGGAAGTGCCTTCTCCACAAGCCGGTGTATTGGCTGAAATCATCGTTGGCGATGGTGAAACTGTTGAAGCCGATCAGGTATTGGCACGCATCGATACTGAAGCTGCTGCGGCGCAACCTGCTGCTGAAGCTGCGCCTCAAGCCGAAGCTGCCGAAGTAAAACCAGAAGCTGCTGCTCCTGCTGCAGCTACACAAACCGGTGCGCCTGCTATGCCGGCTGCTGCCAAATTGGCTGCTGAAAAAGGCGTAGATGTGAATTCAGTTCAAGGTTCAGGCCGTGATGGTCGTGTCTTGAAAGAAGATGTGCAAAATGCTGCGGCTAAACCTGCTGCCGCTGCCAGCGCCCCAGTTCCTGCCGGTGCCCGTCCTGAGCAACGTGTTCCAATGAGCCGCTTGCGTGCCCGTGTGGCAGAGCGTCTGTTGGCTTCTCAACAAGAAAACGCCATCTTGACCACGTTCAACGAAGTCAACATGAAACCAATTATGGATTTGCGTGCGAAATACAAAGACAAATTCGAGAAAGAACACGGCACTAAATTGGGCTTTATGTCTTTCTTCGTGAAAGCTGCGGTTGCTGCGCTGAAGAAATACCCAATCGTGAATGCTTCTGTTGACGGTAACGACATTGTTTACCACGGCTTCTTCGACATCGGTATCGCCATCGGCAGCCCACGCGGTTTGGTGGTGCCAATCTTGCGTGATGCAGACCAAATGAGCATTGCTGACATTGAAAAAGCCATCGTAGATTACGCAGTGAAAGCCAAAGACGGTAAAATTTCTTTGGACGATTTGACTGGCGGTACCTTCAGCATCACCAACGGCGGTACTTTCGGTTCGATGATGTCTACCCCAATTATCAACCCACCACAATCTGCCATCTTGGGCATGCATGCCACTAAAGAGCGCGCTGTGGTTGAAAACGGCCAAGTTGTGGTTCGTCCGATGATGTATCTGGCATTGTCTTACGACCACCGTATCATTGACGGCCGCGAAGCGGTATTGACCTTGGTAGCCATTAAAGATGCCTTGGAAGATCCGGCTCGTCTGTTGTTAGATCTGTAATATATTCAGACGGCCTTTAAGGCCGTCTGAAAGCATGTTGGGTGTCGTAAACATGAAGAAAACATTGATTATTTTATCTGCGCTGGCTTTATCGGCGTGTGCCGCTTTTTCCGGCAAGGAATATTCGGTGAATGCTTATAATGCACAAGGTAAGCAGCTGAATAAAAAATTTGAGCTTGATAGTAATAAAGCGGGCATTCAAATGGCGCGCCAATCGCTTTGCCAAACCTATCCGAATGCCACTATTCGTGTTTACAACAACATCACACGCATGGAAGTGAAGGAATTCAGTCCTTATTCATGCCGCCACAAACGCTAGGCATCACTTCTTTTTCAGCACATTCTTTTTGAAGGACAAAGGATTTCAAATGTCACAATATGATGTAGTAGTTATCGGTGCGGGCCCTGGCGGTTATGTTGCTGCCATCCGCGCTGCACAATTAGGTTTCAAAACAGCCTGTATCGATGCAGGCGTGAACAAAGCAGGTGATGCACCTGCCTTGGGCGGCACTTGCTTGAACGTAGGTTGCATCCCATCAAAAGCTTTGTTGCAATCTTCAGAGCATTTTCATGCTGCGCAACATGATTTTGCCGAACACGGCATTACTGTGGGCGACATCAAGTTTGATGCCGCTAAGATGATTGAGCGCAAAGACGGTATCGTGAATAAATTGACCCGCGGCGTGAAATTCCTGTTCCAAAAGAATAAAGTCGACAGCTTGTTTGGCTTGGGTTCGTTCAAAGGTAAAAACGGCGATTTGTACCAAATCGAAGTGGACAACAAAGGCGAAAAAACCGTTGTTGAAGCCAAACACGTGATTGTGGCGACCGGTTCTGTGCCACGTCCGTTGCCACAAATTGCCATTGATAACGTGAATGTATTGGACAACGAAGGTGCTTTGAACCTGACTGAAGTACCGGCTAAATTGGGTGTAATCGGTTCCGGCGTGATCGGCTTGGAAATGGGCTCGGTATGGAAGCGTGTGGGCTCGGAAGTGACGATCTTGGAAGCTGCGCCGACTTTCTTGGCTGCTGCCGACCAGCAAATTGCCAAAGAAGCGTTCAAATTCTTCACCAAAGAACAAGGCTTAGAAATTGAATTGGGCGTGAAAATCGGCGATATTAAAGCCGAAAAAGGCGTGACCGTTCAATACGAAACTGCTCAAGGCGAAGCCAAAACCGAAACCTTTGATAAATTGATCGTGGCCATTGGTCGCATTCCGAACACCAATGGTTTGAATGTTGAAGCTGTGGGCTTGGAAAAAGATGAGCGCGGTTTCATCAAAGTAGATGGCGATTGCAAAACCAACCTGCCAAACGTTTGGGCAATTGGTGACGTGGTGCGCGGCCCGATGTTGGCACACAAAGCCAGCGATGAAGGCGTGGCCGTGGCTGAACGCATTGCCGGTCAAAAACCACATATCGATTTCAATAACGTGCCATTCGTGATTTATACCGATCCTGAAATTGCTTGGGTAGGCAAAACCGAAGAGCAATTGAAAGCTGAAGGCGTTGACTACAAAAAAGGCACTTCAGGCTTTGGCGCCAATGGTCGCGCATTGGCCATGGGCAAAGCTAAAGGCACCATCAAAGTATTGGCTTGCGCCAAAACCGACCGCATTTTGGGCGTACACATGATTGGCCCAGTAGTGAGCGAATTGGTATCTGAAGGCGTGACCAGCTTGGAATTCTCAGCCAGCAGCGAAGACATCGCCCGCATCATCCATGCCCACCCGACCTTGTCGGAAGTGTTGCATGAGGCGGCATTGGCTGCCGACAAGCGCGCTTTGCACGGCTAATTGCTGAAGTGTTTGAAATGCCGTCTGAAAACGTTTCAGACGGCATTTTTAATGAGTAATGGGGAATGAGATAATGAAACTGATAAAATTAGCCATGTGTGTATTGTTTTCCATGAGCATGGTGCAATCTGCATGGGCAAATCAAAATTTAACTCTCAGCCACAACCTGACATTATTTTTATGCCAGACCAAAGCCGGCGAAAAAATCAGCCTGAAAAGTTTGCGCCAAGCAAATGGTTATGTATTGTCGTTTCATGCCGGAAAATATATGGCAGAGGCTGCAGCGGATTCTGCCTATTTTGCCTACACCTCCAATTCAGAAGCGCTCAGTTTTGAATCGGGAAAATACATTTATGAGATGGCGCAATTTCATAATGGCGATGCCAGCGTGACGATTACCTCCAGCCAAACCGGTAAGGAAATTCAGAACTATGAATGTTGGGACGATTTGGATATGAAGTTAAACCGTATTTCGCCGCATTATTTTAAGCCTTATACCGATGAATGGGAAAACCGTTTGCAGCGTCGATTCTTAAAATAAATCACTTTTTCAGACGGCCTTACTCGGCCAAACCAATAAAGCAGGGCATGGCAAAATTTTCTATAATGGCATATTGATTTTTCAGACGGCATTAAAGTGATGAATAAAGAATTACTCGGGCTGATTTTCTTACCGACCGGCATTATATTGATGTGTGTGGCCGCAGTTTTTCAGCTGTATGTGATGATGACCGAAACCTATACGCTCAACCGCTATAAAGATAAAGCCTTGGTCTGGCGCGTGGCGGTGTTGTTTTTGAGTTTTAGTTTGGCGGTGTATTGGCTGTGTCCGAATGCGCGTAAAAAAGGCGTGGTGTTTTTTATATTAGGAGCAGGTGGAGCATTAATGTATGTTTTAGCGCGTGTGTGGCTGCCTTTTAATCGCTAAGAATCTGCAAGGCCGTCATGAAATACGGATTTCAGACGGCCTATTTCAATCAATCTATTTTAAAGCGCACAACAGAATAGCGGATTTCAGTTAAGTTCACTAAATCATTTTAAAAACTTTTCACAGTAAATTTGAATCATTCAAAATCTAACAATCTTTACAAGAATTCAAATTATCTTTATGGAAATTGTCTTGTAAGTCGATGTAATCATCACTATACTGAAAGCACATCAAACGAACACGCAAAGGAGCGTAACAATGAAAAAACATGATTATGAAACTCGAAAAGAAGCTCTGTTGAAAGATATTCGTGAAGTAATGAATGATGTAGAAGATTTGTACAATGCAGGTGCGGAAGCAACGACTGAAGAAGCCAAAGAGGCCAAAGCAAAATTGCAAGAAAAATTGGATGCTGCTAAAGACCGCCTGACCAAATTTGAAGCTGAAGCTGCCGAGCGTTTGCGTCACCATGCCGAACAAGCACGCGACAAATACGCTGAATTTGAAGCTGAAGCAAGCGAGCGTTTCAAAGAAGGCAAAAAACGCTTTGCAGAATTTGAAGCCGAAGCCGGCGAACGTGTGAAACACCACGCCCAACAAGCTGATGAAGCCGTACGCGATAAACCTTATTACGCAATGGGCTTTGCCGCATTAGCCGGTCTGGTGGTCGGTGTATTGCTGAACCGCCGCTAATTGCGAATGAATAGGCCGTCTGAAAGGTTTCAGACGGCCTTTCTATTTCACACGCTTGAAACAGAATAAAGTTGAGAAAGGGAAGAGAAATGAATCTCAAAGAGAATATCCAGCATACCAAATTACTATTCAACCAAGGTATCGATTTATTGATGCTGCGCCTGCAGTTGCTGAATCTGGATTTAGCCACACAAGCGGGCAATGCCGTGCGCAGCGTGATTTGGTTGGTGATTTCAGCCATATTGCTGTTGGTAGCGTTGATTAGTTTGTTATTCGGTTTAAATCGCGTATTGACCGATCAGCAAGCAATTTGGACATTTTTCGGCATCACCGGCTTGAGCCTGTTGATTATCGTCATTGCCTGCGCCCGCATTATCGGCAGCTGGAAAGGACAAAACAACCGCATCGGCAATACATTAAAAGACATTCAAGCCGATATTGCCTACCTGCGTGGTCAAATCAACGAAGAATAACAAGGAGAATCCCCATGAACCAACAACAAAAAGAAACCCGCGAACTGCTGGAATTGGAAATCAAACTGGCGCGCTTGAAAGTGGCTGCTTCTTATTTGAAACAACGCAAACTCAAAGAAATCCGTGCGCAAAAATCGGCTGAAAATGAAGCCATGCTCTACCGCTTGGCTGATTTTGGCAGCAGCTTTGCCACATCATCGACCAGCTTGTTGTCAAAAACATCGCATTTACCGTTGCCCAAGCCTTACCGCTATGGCGCTATATTTGCCCTGTTTGCTCTACAAGCGTGGCAAAATCATTTAAAGCAAAGTCAAAATAAATAAAAACGCCTATCGTTTTAAAAAATATTGTCTTTAAAGTGAAAATTTATTAAGATAGCAGGGTTGGTTTAACCATATTTTTGAAAAGGGAGATTCTCACCATGCAAAAAACCATCCTCGCACTCACTTGCGCCGCATTTTCATGCGGCGTTTATGCCGATGTGACCTTATACGGTCAAATCAAAAGCAGCGTCAGCACCAGCCAAGTTAAAATCAAAGGCGATTCCGGCACTGAAAAAAGCGCAACCTCAACCCGTATTAACGACAATACGTCACGCATCGGTTTCAAAGGCAAAGAAAAATTAAGCGATGATTTGACTGCGATTTGGCAGTTGGAACAACGTGCTTCGATTTTGGGTCAAAGCAACAGCCAAAAATGGGGCAATCGTGATTCATTTATCGGTGTGGAAGGCAGCTTCGGTAAGTTGCGCGCCGGTAATTTGAATAATATGCTCAACGAAATGGATACCATCGATACCTGGATGTGGAGCCATACCGCTACAGGTTTGGGCGTGTTTACCCGCACCGGTTCGCGCAATGTATCGGTTCGTTACGATAGCCCATCGTTATCAGGTTTCCAATTCAATGCGCAATATTCTCCGCGCGATAACCAAAACCCTGAAGACAAATACACCCATGCCGAAGCAGGCCGCGATCAATACACTGCAGGCGTAAGCTACAGCAATCCTGAATTCTTTACCAAGCTGGCTTATAACTTACGTAAAAACCGTGTCGGCACCGAAGACGGCCACATCGTTCGCTTGGAAACTGCTTACGATGCTAATAATGTATTCTTGGGCTTAGGTGCACAATATGCCAAAGCCAACGAAAGTGCCAACACTTATCTGGCTAACTTCACCGATGGTTTCAATACCTACAACGGTAGCGACATTACTGCCGATGCCGGTAAAGAAGAAGCTGTAAAAGTGATTGATGCCGCAGTAACCGCAGGCTACAACTTTGGCAACTGGCGTCCGCGCATTACCTACGCACACGGCTGGCCGGCTAAAGGCGTGGATAGCGGCGAAAAATTGGTGGATAAATTCGACCAAGTGATTGTTGGCGGTGATTACCGCTTCAGCAAACGCACTTCTGCACGCGGCCAAGTCGGCTACCTGCGCGTAGGCAATAAAACACGCTTAACCGCAACAAATAAAGGCAAAGTAGAACAAGCAGCCGCATCTTTGGGCTTGCATCACCGCTTCTAAGATTGCGCATGAAACAAACCTGCCTGAGCTATTTAGGCAGGTTTTTGTATTTTTATTGGCTATAAAAAAGTAATGATTTTTCAGGCCGTCTGAATCAGCCATGACAAGATGTTTTAACCGTATTTTCCGAAAGCTGCTCAATAATCGCACATTCAGGCTCATCATTGCCTTGGCAGCAATCGTGCCAAGATTGCAGCGTAGCGGTCATGCTTTGCAGGCGGCTGATTTTTTCCTGAAGCGTGGCAATATGTTCCGCCACTAATTGCTTCACTTGTGCGCTGGTGCGTTGCGGATTATGTTTGAGCTGTAATAAAGTCTCGATTTGCGCCAATGAAAAATCAACATCACGCGCGTGTTTGATAAACATCAGCGTATCTAAATCTTTTTCCTGATATTGGCGGTAGCCCGATTCACTGCGTCCGGCAGCCGGAATCAAGCCGATTTTTTCATAATCACGAATCATTTTGCTGCTCAAACCCGAGCGTTTGGCGATTTCGCTGATGTTCATGGGGGGGATCCTTCAAGTGTTTAGACTTGATATGAGGCCATCTGAAAAAAATCAAAGTGAAAAGCCGTCTGAAAGTAGAAGTCTTTCAGACGGCCTATTTAGTTTATTTATTGGTATTAACCAAACTTGGTTTGTGGCGGCCGGCGCGTTGTTGCAAGCGCTCAATCAGTCCTTCTACCGTATTCGGCGCGCCATCAACACAGAATGCGTTATAAAGCACGCTGTGCAATTCGTCGTTGCGGCTTATCGCACCGCCCATCGGCTTCCAATCCGCATTGCGCGGTTTAATCCAGCGGTTGTTTATCGGATCGCCATAGCCGAATACTTTATACGAAGATCGTTTGTCGCCACCATAATTAAAGCTGGAACGGGCGCAGAAAATGCCTTCGGCGGTCAGGTTATCGTAACCTTGCGAAGACTGCGTGTTCAAAATATAGCGGATGCTGGTGTCGGGCGAAGGCATGATTTGCAGGCTGCTCAATAAAATTTTCGGCTGCTTGGCATAGGTTTCACTCACATAAATATCAAACCAATCGCCTGATTTAGTGTCCGGCAGGGCAGGTAAATCGGCTTCGGCTTCTTTAAATTCGCGGGCGGCTTTTTCTTGCGCGCTTTCTTGGTAGCGGCTGTTGACCAAGCTGTCTTTGTCGCTTGTGGGCAGGGCAAAAGCGGAAGTGGCGGCCAAGGCCATAACCAGCAAACTGATGCGGCGCATAACGCTCTCCATGATGAAAATATTCTGCATTTTAGGGTTTCAAAAGCACAGGTGCAAGCAAGTCAGGTATAATTAACCTAATATTTAACCAGATTAAACGCAAACCATCATGACCCAAACCTTAGACGTGACCGGCTTGAAATGCCCGATGCCGATTTTGCGTGCCAAAAAAGCCTTGGCACAAATGCAAACCGATGAAGTCTTGACCGTATTGGCCACTGACCCGGGCGCACCGGGCGACTTTGAAGCCTTTTGCCGCCAAACCGGCCATGTTTTATTGGAGTCAACTGAAAACGAAGGGGTGTTTACCTTAGTGGTCAAACACAAATAGGCCGTCTGAAATGCAGAAAACCTTATTGTGTGCCGCGTTATTGATGTTGGCCGCTTGTGGGGGCGAGGAATTGTCACCCAAGCAAAAAGAAGAGCGCGCGCAAGAAGCGGTGAAGCTTTTTAATGAATCCTGTGTGTCCTTGCGTGGGGAGCCGGCTCGAGTGGCCGCGTGGGCGGCCGCACAAAATGCGCAAGCCATGACTGAAGACGATATTAAAAAGCTGCCGTTCGGTATGATGGAGCTTGACTGGAACGCTGTTTGGAAGCTTGAGAAAAATGAAGTGGCCTATTATCTCAGCCTCGCGCCGGAAAGCTGCAGCATCAAAACCGAAAAAGCCGATGAAAACATGGTGCGCCAGCAATTTATGCAATTGGTCGAGCAAGCGCCGCAGGGCTTGAACCATGAACTGCGTTCTGAAAAATCCACCCAGTTGCCGTTTCCTTTCCGCCAGCTTTCTTATGCGTGGCGCGAATCAGGCAGCCCGGAAGAATGGGTGCTGACGGCCAATACATCGCCATCGGAGCAGTTGCCCACACAAGCCGCATTATATTTCACCCATCAGATTTATCATTCCAAACCCGTATTGAACCAAACGAACTGATTTTCAGACGGCCTGAACCAAAGGCCGTCTGAAACCGAACAACCAAAAGGAAACCATCATGCAAACCCTGACCATTATCCAGCCGGACGACATGCATTTGCACCTGCGCGACGGCGATGCACTGAAAGCCGTAGCCCCTTTTACCGCCCGCCAAATGGGTCGTGCCGTGATTATGCCCAACTTGAAACCGCCGGTGGTCAGCGTGGCCGATGCCTTGGCCTACAAACAGCGCATTCTCGATGCCTTGCCTGAAGGCAGCACTTTCGAGCCGTTGATGACGCTATATCTCACCGACAAATCCACGCCTGAGTTGGTGCGCGAAGCCAAAGCCGCCGGCATTGTGGCCTTCAAACTGTATCCGGCCGGTGCCACTACCAATTCCGATTCCGGCGTAACCGATTTGTTCAAACTGATTCCCGTGTTGCAGGAAATGGCGGCGCAAGACATGCGTTTCTTGGTGCATGGCGAAGTCACCGATGCCGAAATCGATATTTTTGACCGTGAAGCCACCTTTATCGAGCGCGTGATGAAGCCCGTTTTGCAGCAGGTTCCCGATTTGAAAGTGGTGTTTGAACACATCACCACTGCCGATGCCGCCCGCTTAGTACTGGAAGCCGGCGACAACGTAGCGGCCAGCGTGACCCCGCAACATCTACTGCTCAACCGCAACGATTTGCTGGTCGGCGGCGTGCATCCGCACCATTTCTGTTTGCCGGTGTTGAAACGCGAAACCCACCGCCAAGCCTTGGTTGCCGCCGTTACCGGTGACAAAGCACATAAATTCTTCTTGGGTACCGATTCAGCGCCACACGCCAAATCCGCCAAAGAAAATGCTTGCGGCTGCGCCGGTATGTTCAGCGCCATGACTGCCATCGAGCTTTACGCCGAAGTGTTTGAAAATGCCGGTGCGCTTGATAAACTCGAAGCTTTCGCCTCTAAAAACGGCGCACGTTTCTACGGCTTGCCGGAAAACAAGCGCACCATCACTTTAGTCAAACAGGAGCAAACTGTTCCTGAAAACGTGCCTTACGGTGATGAAGTATTGGTGCCGATGCGCGCAGGCCAAACCGTGGCTTGGTCGGTGCAATATTGATTGATAGACAAACAAAAATGCCGTCTGAAACTTTTCAGACGGCATTTTTTATACACTAAACAATTAACCGCGTTTCGGATCATCCGGACGCAATTGCACGGCCAAGCGGTCGAGAAGGCCGTTGACGAATTTGTGGCCGTCGGTGCCGCCAAAGGTTTTGGTGACTTCAATCGCTTCATTGATGATGACCGGATACGGCGTTTCCGGCATGCCGGATAATTCGTGGCAGGCCATCAGCAATACGGCGCGTTCGATCGGGCTTAAGTCTTTTTCGTCGCGGTCTAGCAGCGGGCGGATGCGTTCCATGTATTCGGCGGCGTTGGTTTTGGTGCCGAAGAATAATTTGGTGAACAATTCTTGGTCTGCTTTTTCAAAGTCGGGCAGGTCTTGAATGTTTTTGGCCACTTCAGGGGCGGCGGTGTTGTTGATGTTGGATTGGTACAGCGCTTGTACCGCAAGCTCGCGGGCGCGGCGGCGTGGTGTTTTCATGGGGATGTCCTTATAAAAGGTTTCAGACGGCCTGATCGGTGACAGGCCGTCTGAAACAAAGCGTCAGATTATTCTTCGTCTTCTTCTGCGTCGAATTGGTTTTCGAGCAAACGGTTCACCAAGTTGGCCATTTCTACGGCAACTTTGGCGGCATCAGATGCTTTTTCTTCAATGCGGGCAACGGCTTGTTCGTCGTTTTCGGTGGTGAGAATGGCGTTGGCAATCGGGATGTTGTAATCCAAGCCGACACGGGTCACGCCGGAGCCGGATTCGTTCGACACCAATTCAAAATGGTAGGTTTCGCCGCGAATCACCACGCCGATGGCGATCAGGGCATCGAATTGCTCGGATGAAGCGAGGTTCATCAAGGCAATCGGCACTTCCAGCGCGCCGGGTACGGTTGCGATGGTGATGTTGCCGTCGGCCACGCCCAATTCTTGCAGCGTGCGGCAGCAGACTTTCAGCATTTCACCGCCGATTTCGTTGGTGAAACGCGCTTGCACGATGCCGATGCGCAGTTGTTTGCCGTCTAAAACGGGTTCGATGATGTTCATGTTTAATCCTTTAAAAGTGGTTTCAGACGGCATGAAATAGAGCCGTCTGAACAATTAATCTTTAGGCTGCCAATCGGCAACGGCTTGAAATTCGCCGTCTTCGTTCAATTCCCATGCGCTGCCTTGCGGCTGTGTAAGCAGGGCGACGATGTCGGGGTTGTTTTTGGTGATGTCCGACATGCTGCACACGGTGAAATTATCCGGATTGTCGGTGTATTCGTCGCTTTCTTCACCGGTGAAAAAACGCCAGCCGCTGTCGTTTTCAAACACCGGTTCTTCGCGGTATAAAAAGCCCACGGCTTGGCCTTGCTCGGTCACGGTTTTGGTGGCGATGCAGCGGTCGAGCGCGGTTTGCAGGGCTTGGGCAAAAATATTCATAAGGTTTGGCTTCTCAATGATGTGGAGGGGATTTTACACGATTCGGCTGTTTTTCGCACTTGCTATCGCCCATGAAATGTGGGGATTGATGTTACAATAGGCCGTCTGAAAAACAATCAGCCTTAAAGTGTTTGCATATTTTTAGCGGAGTATGGAAACCCATTCGGGCTGCGCATAAAGGAAACCGATGAAATCCGATGTATTGAAGCAGCAGGCGCACCAAAGAATCCAGCAGCATTTGGGTTATGCGTTCAGCCGTATCGAATTATTGCAGCAAGCCTTGACCCACCGCAGTTTCAACGCAAAACACAATGAGCGCTTTGAATTTGTCGGCGATGCGATTTTGAATTACACCATCGCTAAAATGTTGTTTGATGCCTTTCCGAAATTGACCGAAGGCGAGCTGTCGCGCTTGCGTGCCAACTTGGTCAACGAAGGCGTATTGGCTGAAATCGCTTTAGAAATGAATGTCGGTGACGGCTTGTATTTAGGCACGGGCGAACTCAAAAGCGGCGGTTTCAGACGGCCTTCCATCTTGGCCGATGCCATGGAAGCCATGTTCGCCGCAGTAAGCTTTGATGCCGATTTTGCCACGGCGGAGAAGGTGGTGCGCCATTTGTTTGCCAGCCGAGTGAAGTCCGTCGATTTCAAAAATCAAGGCAAAGACAACAAAACCACGCTGCAAGAAGCCCTGCAAGCCCGCCGCTTGGCCTTGCCGAAATACCGCATCGAAGAGCAAATCGGCACAGCCAACGACAGTCGGTTTGTGATTTCCTGCGATTTGGGCGAACTCGGTTTCATCTGCAAAGCCCAAGGCACCAGCCGCAAAACCGCCGAGCAGGAAGCCGCTGCCGAAGCACTGAAATGGTTGGAACAAACATTCCCGATCAAGCGCAAAAAATAAGGGTGAGGCCGTATGAAAGTTTTGATAATAATCGGCGTGTTGGTAATTGTGGCCATGGCCGCGTATGCCGCTTATTTATGGTTGAAAGTGTACCGCCAAAAACAGCAAGCCGGACAAGCCCAAGACGAGCGCCGTCGCAAACTCGCTCAAAGCATAGATCTGATTGCTATGGCGATGGCGCAAGGACAATGCAATTTATCCGAAGGCGTGTTGCGGCTAAAGCCTTTAATTGAATCAGCCGGACTCGATTTCAGCAGATATCCGGCCATGAACAAGCTACATGAAGTGGTGGCCGATATGCCGATTTTGGCCGAACGCCGACAACTCAAGCGCAACGAGCGCATGAAGTTAGACCTCATCCGAGAAAGCAGTGAAGCCGAGTTGGAAAGCGAAATTGTGGCAGAGGCCGTGAATATGCGACAAGCTGTGGAAGCGTGGTTGCCGAAGCAGGCCAATCAATAATTTAAAAGAGTTTTCAGACGGCCTGTTTTTATCAATAGGCCGAGAACTTTCAGAACTCGAAAATTTTTAGAAATCTTTAAACCGTCATTCCCGCGCAGGCGGGAATCCAGACCTATCGGCTTCAGGAATATTTAGCTATTACAGTAATTTGAAGTTCTGGATTCCCGCCTGCGCGGGAATGACGAGTAGAGTTTACTTGGTTCAAATTAAGTTGTGCGAAAGTCTCAGGCCGTCTGAAAACCAAAAATACGAAAGAAAAACATGGACATCGAAACCTTCTTAAACAACGAATCCCAGCGTAGCGAAAACTACCGCTGCGGCTTCGTGGCCATTGTCGGCCGACCGAACGTGGGCAAATCTACCCTGATGAATCACTTAATCGGCCAAAAAATCAGCATCACCAGCAAAAAAGCCCAAACCACGCGCAACCGCGTGACCGGCATCTACACCGACGACACCGCACAATTCGTGTTCGTCGATACCCCCGGTTTTCAAATCAATCACCGCAACGCCTTAAATGACCGCCTCAACCAAAACGTCACCGAAGCATTAAGCGGCGTCGATGTGGCGGTGTTTGTGGTAGAAGCCATGCGCTTTACCGATGCCGACCGTGTGGTGATGAAACAATTGCCGTCACACACGCCGGTTGTACTGGTGGTGAACAAAATCGATAAAGACAAAGCCAAAGACAAATACGCGCTTGAAGCCTTTGTTAACGAAGTGAAAGCCGAATTTGAATTTGCCGGCCACGAAGTCGTCAGCGCCAAACACGGCTTACGCATCGCCAACCTGCTGGAGCAGCTCAAACCGTATCTGCCCGAAAGCATTCCCATGTATCCCGAAGACATGGTCACCGACAAATCCAGCCGCTTCTTGGCCATGGAAATCGTGCGTGAAAAACTGTTCCGCTACTTAGGCGAAGAATTGCCTTACGCGATGAACGTCGAAGTCGAACAATTCGAAGAAACCGAAACCGGCATGTTAAACATCTACATCGCCGTATTGGTCGACAAAGACAGCCAAAAAGCCATCCTCATCGGCAAAGGCGGCGAACGCCTGAAAAAAATCTCTACCGAAGCACGCTTGGACATGGAAAAACTTTTTAATGCCAAAGTGTTTTTAAAAGTGTGGGCGAAAGTCAAATCCGGCTGGGCGGACGATATCCGTTTCCTGCGCGAATTGGGGCTGTAAGAAAAAAAGTGTAGGGTGGCGTGCTTCGCCGACACAACCGACTGAATATAAAGCAAAACCATGCCAGTTATGCCGTCTGAAAAATTTTCAGACGGCATCACACATAGGGCGGATATGCCTATCCGCTAAATACAACAAGACAGAGCGCGTAGGTCGGGTATGTTTACCCGCAAATCCATACGGCATTTTAAATCAAAAAATTAAGGAAAATATTATGAATAATCAAGAAGTTAAAAATATTTGCGGGGGGGGGTAGACTGCCCGGCTGAAAACCCGAATACGATATTAAAAGGTAATCTTGCCAAACTCAAATCCCTCTTTCCTGAAGTCTTCAGCGAAAACCAAATTGATTTTGAAAAACTCAAATTAGCGTTGGGCGAAGACAATCTTTGCGCCCAAAACGAACGCTATCAACTTAATTGGGCAGGCAAATCCGATGCCTACCGCACCTTGCAATCGCCCACATTCAACACCCTTGCGCCCTGCATTGCCGAAAGCGTGGATTTTCACGACACGCAAAACGTATTTATCGAAGCGGAAAATTTGGAAGCCCTGAAAATTCTGCAAAAATCCTACGCGGGCAAAGTCAAAATGATTTACATCGACCCGCCCTACAACACAGGCAACGACAGCTTTATCTATCCCGACAAATTCGCCGAAACCCGTGACGAATACGCCAAACGCGTAGGCGACAAAGACCAAGACGGCTATTTGTTGCGCGACGGCGCATTTGCCGGCGCGTGGCGCAAAAACAGCAAAGACAACGGACATTATCACAGCAACTGGCTGTCTATGATGTTGCCGCGCCTGCATTTGGCGAAAACGCTGTTGCGCGAAGACGGCGTGATTTTTATCAGCATTGACGACAACGAACAGGCGCAACTGAAATTGCTTTGCGATGAAGTGTTTGGGGCGGAGAATTTTGTGGCGGAGTTGGTTGTTATAGTAAAACCAGAGGGTAGAAGATACGGCTATTTTGCCAAAACACATGATTATGTGTTGGTATATTCTAAAAATATAAATAGTCTTAATTTAAATGAGATTTTAGCAGAAGGAAATGAGCATAAGTATGCTGATAAATTAGGGGGATTTTCTTTAAAAGGTTTAAGAAATAGAAATGTACAAGCCTTTAATTCAAAAAATCGACCTAACTTACGCTATCCATTTTATGTGAATACTAAAAATCAAGATGAAAATGGATTTATGGAGGTTTCTACTGTTTCTCAAAATGGTTTTATAAAGGTCGAAGCAAGTATAATTGATGGTTTAGAGAGTGTTTGGAGATGGGGGAGAGATAAGGCAGAAAAAGAAAAACATAATTTGCTTGCATATAAAGGAAATGACGGAGAAATTCGTATTTTTCAAAAAGAACGTAAGTTATCTCAAACTGCAAAAACTGTCTTGTTTGATAAAGAGTTTATTTCAAATAAAGGTACAAAGGAATTACAAGATTTAATTGGGAAAGGTTTTTTTGATTTTCCTAAACCAGTAGCACTAATAGATTTATTTCTTGAAATCGGTTCAAATTCAAACGACCTAATCCTAGACTTCTTTTCAGGCAGCGGTACAACCGCCCACGCCGTGATGCAACTCAACGCCGAAGATGGCGGCAACCGCCGTTATATTTGTGTGCAGTTACCCGAAGAAACCGATGAAAATTCCGAAGCGCGCAAAGCCGGTTTCGCCAATATCGCCGAAATTGCCAAAGAGCGCATCCGCCGTGCGGGTGCGCAAATCCGTAGGTCGGGCATTGATGCCCGACAAGACAGGCCGTCTGAAAATGCGGATACTGCTGCGGGCGCGGTGTCGGGCATCCATGCCCGACCTACGGTGGACACGGGTTTCAAAGTATTCAAACTAACCGAAAGCCATTTCAAACAATGGCGCAGACCGCTTTCAGGCAGCCTGAACGAGCAGCAGCAATTGGCTTTGCTGGAAGAATTTCAAAATATCGTCCATGAACACGCCAGCGTTGAAAATATGGCTTATGAATTGATGTTGCGCTTGGGTTTTGAATTAACGGACAGCATTGAATTTGTTGATCATGTGGTTTGGCTGAACAATGCCGCGCAAACGCGCAAAACCGCGTTGTTGCTGGATACCGTCAATCAAGCGGTGTTGGACGAAGTGCGTGCCCAATCGCCCAAAAAAGTGTTTGTGCTGGACAAAGCATTTGCAGGCGATGACGCGCTGAAAACCAATGCCGCCTTGCAGTTTAAAGATGCCAATATTGACTTTGAAACGCTGTAACGGTGGTGCAAAATGGAATTGAAATTTGAACAATTAGATTATCAGCACGAAGCCGTTAACGCAGTCGTGCATTTGTTTCAGGGCGAACCCAATCAGGAGCAAACCTTTGCTTTGCAATCGGATTTTTCGCCCGTTGTGGGCAATCGGCGCGTTTTGCCGTTGGACGAAATCGGCAAAAATTTAAACGAAGTGCAACACAATTTCAGCCTACCTGAAACGCAAATCGGCGAACACGGCTTGAATTTTTCCGTAGAAATGGAAACGGGAACGGGCAAAACTTATGTGTATTTGCGGACAATTTTTGAATTGAACCGCCAATATGGTTGGCGGAAATTTGTGATTGTCGTGCCGAGTGTGCCGATTCGTGAAGGCGTGTTGCAAAGCATTCGCGCGATGACGGCACATTTTCAGACGGCCTTTGACGGCGTGCATTTCACCCATTCGGTGTACAGCAGCGACCGTTTGAACCGTTTGCGCAGCTTTGCCACCGGCACACATATTGATGTTTTGATTATGAATATTGACGCATTCAATAAAAAAGACAATGTGATTAATACTCCTAATGAAAGTGGAGAAGCCCCCATTTTGCAAATCAGCCAAACCCAGCCGATTGTGATTGTGGACGAACCGCAAAATATGGAAACCGATTTGGCAAAACAAGCGATTGATTCGTTAAACCCTTTGTTTGTGCTGCGTTATTCCGCCACGCATAAAAATCCGTATCACAAAATTTACAGCTTAAATCCCGTGCAAGCCTATAACAAAAAATTGGTGAAGCAGATTGAAGTGGAACCTGTGTTGGCAAAAAATGATGTCAATGGTGCGTATGTGGTATTGAAAGAATTTGTGGCGGGCAAGAAGAAATTAACCGCCAAAGTGGAACTTCATGTTCAGGATAAAAAAGAAACCAAGAAAAAAACGGTTAGCGTTAAGAAGGACGATGATTTGTTTGATAAATCAGGCGGTAATGAAAGTTATCGGCACGGTTTTATTGTCAATAGTTTAGATGCGGAATCGGGCGAAATGGCATTATCAAACGGCCAAATCATCACGTTGGGCGAAGACGATGATTTAATCCGCGATGAAATCATGAAAAAGCAGATGGAATGCACGATTCAAGAGCATTTGAAAAAAGAGAAGCGTTTAAATCCGAAAGGAATTAAGGTTTTATCGTTGTTTTTTATTGATAAAGTGGCGAATTATCGTGAAAACGGCAAATTTGCGCGTTGGTTTGCGGAAATTTACGAGCGCGAAACAGGCGAAAGCGCGGACGGTGTGCATGACGGCTATTTTTCGCAAGACAAAGGCAAGGACAAAGACACCAACGGCAGCAGCAAAGCCGATGAAGCTACTTATGATTTGATTATGAAAGATAAGGAAAAATTGTTGTCGTTTGACAGCAAATTGCGCTTTATTTTTTCGCATTCCGCTTTAAAAGAAGGTTGGGACAATCCGAATGTGTTTCAAATCTGTACGCTCAACGAAACGCGTTCGCCGATTAAAAAACGGCAGGAAATCGGGCGCGGTTTGCGTTTGGCGGTCAATCAACAAGGCGAGCGCGTGCGCGATGACGGCGTGAATATTTTGACCGTGATTCCGAATGAAAGCTATGAAAGTTTCGCCGCCAATCTGCAAAAAGAGTATGAAGATGAATGCGGTATCCAATTTGGTAACGGTGGCGCGAAAAAGGCAAGCGACAGAACCCGGCAGACGTATCGCAAAGGTTTTACGCTAGACCCTGAATTTTTGGCAATTTGGCAGAAATTGTGTTGCAAAACTTATTATAAAGTGATGTTTGAACGCGAAGATTTGATTCAGGCAGCCTTCGAATCGGTTCGCAAAATGCCCCCCATTCAAAAAACGCAATTAGTTGTGCAAAAAGCCAAAATCAATCAAACGCAAACAGACGGCATTTGGGGCGAAGAAATTGATTCGCAAAATCATGCGCTGGAAAATGATTGGGAAATGCCCGATGTGTTGCACGAAATCCAACGCAAAACGCAACTCACGCGCCAAACGATTTTTGAGATTATCCAAAGATCCGAGCGGATTGATGAATTAGCCAATAATCCGCAGCGTTTTATTGATTTGGTCAGTGAGAAAATTTTGCTGGCATTGCATAGTTTGATGATTGACGGCATTCAGTATTTCAGGCAGCCTGAAAAAGATGAAACGGCATACACGCAAAGTTTGGCACGTTGGTGCGATTTGGAAGAAAATGGCGCGGAATTTTTTAAAAATGAGCATACTTTCGCCATTGGAAATGCCGATAAAACGATTTTTTCGGATTATATTTCGCTGGATTCCGGCACAGAAAACACGTTTGCCCGACAGTGTGAAAGCCATGAAGATGTGCGTTTGTATTTCAAATTGCCCGGTTGGTTTAAAATCCCTACGCCGATTGGCCATCACAATCCCGATTGGGCGATTGTGATGAATCATCACGACAAAGTTTACTTTGTTGCCGAAACCAAAAACACAGGCAAAGGCATTCAAGATGGTGTGGATTTGGATAAATTGTATTTGAAAGAACAGCAAAAAATTGCGTGCGCGAAAAAGCATTTTGCCGTGTTTGACGGGGTAAACTATCGTGTGGTGGAAAAGCTAAGTGAATTGTGATTACGAAATGCCGTCTGAAAAAACGAAATCGGAATGTTTCAGACGGCATTTTTATTTAAAAACCGTTAAATCAGTTCAGCCAATCGCTTCACAATCGCTTCGGCAGCCTGCTGTTTGCTGCTTTCGGGGAACGTGGTTTCTTGTCCGTCATCAATAATCGTAATCTGATTGGTGGCTTTGCCCATCGCTTGCGATACTTGGTTGGCAACAATCATCGGAATGTTTTTACGTAGGCGTTTGGTGCGGGCATATTCCAATACGTTTTCACTTTCGGCGGCGAAACCGACACAAAATGGCGGATGAGGTAGCGCAGCCACCGAAGCAAGAATATCGGGATTTTCGGTAAGCTCGATAATCGGTGCTTGGCCGCTGCCGTCTTTTTTCAATTTTTGCTCACTGCTGTTTTTGACTTTATAGTCGGCCACAGCGGCAACGGAAATAAAGGCATCCTGTTGCTGAATCTGTTGATGAACGGCTCGATACATGGCTTCTGCGCTGACTGCCTGCTGGATATGGTGCAAACCGGCAGGCAATGCCGTCTGAATTTGACCGTAGATTAAGGTGACTTCTGCACCGGCTGCGCGGCAAGCACGTGCCAATGCTATGCCCATTTGCCCGCTGGAAATATTGGTAATTCCGCGAACGGGATCGATGGCTTCAAAAGTTGCACCCGCAGTCATCAGGATTTTTTTGCCGGCAAGGGCTTTGGATGACCATAAATCGGGGATTAAATCAGCCAGCTCTACTGCTTCCGGCATGCGTCCGACACCGGTTTCGCCGCAAGCCTGTTCGCCGCTATTGGGTTGGAAGACGGTAATGCCGTCTGAAATCAGTTGGCGGATATTGCGCTGATTGGCAGGGTTAAACCACATTTCCACATTCATCGCCGGCGCGACGGCCAAAGGGCATTTGCGCGCCGCAGCCAAATTAGTTAGTAAATTATCGGCAATCCCGTTGGCGATTTTGGCTAAAGTGTTGGCCGTAGCAGGTGCAATTAAAAATACATCCGCTTCACGCGTTAAATTAATATGCGCCATGCCGTTGCCGCCCGATTCCCCGTTATGGGTATCGGTCAACACAGGATTGCCACTTAAAGCCTGAAAAGTAAGTGGGGAAATAAATTCTGCCGCCGCACGGCTCATGGCCACAGTCACGTTATGACCCTGTTTTTTCAAAAGACGCACCAGCTCGCAAGATTTATAAGCCGCAATGCCGCCGCTGATACCCAGTAGAATATGTTTGCTCATATCAATGAAGTTTGTATCTATTATTAAAAAGAGAAAGAATGTTGCCACTATATCATGAAGTATAGAATAAGGCCGTCTGAAAAGCTTCATTTCAGACGGCTTTTGTATATAGGCTGATAAGTTTTTAGCGGTTGAGTCAGTTTTCTTGTAATTTTGTAAGAATTAAATTTTATTGTAAAACAGCGATTTGTTGGATTTTGTAGAAATTTGTTGTTTGTTGGAGTTGACGGTGTCTGGGGAGAGGGGTATAGTTCGGTTCTTCGCTGCTGA
>NZ_PDBT02000016.1:0-39766 GCF_002551535.2 Neisseria sp. N95_16 | reverse complement strand
CTGCCGTCCATACCATTCTTGGGAAAAAGGCTTGGTGGAGAATACCAACGGGCTGATCAGACAATACTTCCCAAAGGGGACGGATTTTAGGAAACTGGGTGCTAAAAAGATTAAAGCGGTTGAGGAGGCCCTTAACCGCCGACCGAGAAAGACATTGGACTATGAGACACCGGGTGATCTGTTTTCAGCAGCCCTTGCCAATGGCATTTGAGCGTTGCACTTGAAATGCGAATGTAAGGCCGTCTGAAATTTCAGACGGCCTTTGATTTTAAATAAATGTGAACCAGTTATATCACCGCTCATAAATCCAAAACATTTGCAAAAACTTATGAATGAAATACCACTGTTTCACTTTGCGGGGCACGCGGTTGGATATAGCTCTTGGCAGTAGAATCCGGTTTGGGTCTGCCAAACGACATGCCCAACACCAGTTTGTAGTTATCAGGCACATTCAATTCTTGGCGAACCACATCAGGGCTGTAGATCAACGCGATTTGCGGCACACTACCGAAACCGCGTGCAGTCAGCGACAACATAAAATTTTGCGCCAGCATGCCCACATCCAATGCGGTAAACACGTTGTCGGTAATATCGGGCATAAAGAAGAAAGCGGCATGCGGTGCGCCATAAAAGCGGGCATTTTCTTCGGCAAAACTTTTACGCCCTGCTTTGTCTTCACGCAAAATGCCGTATGCGTCATACAGACGTTGGTAAGAATCGCGCATGCGGTCTTCATACACCCCAGTAAAAGCGTGCTGATCATAAACAAAATCAGGCGCAAGATTACCGGTTCGGAATCCTTCAACCAGCTTGTCGGACAAACGTTTCAGCTCCTCACCCGAAACAATATGCACCAACCAAGGTTGTGCGTTCACGGCAGACGGGGCACGCAGCGCATCTTTTAATACCGCGTCCAGCTCTGCTTGGCTCAATGGTTCAGGCAGATATTCACGAATGGATTTGCGTGTTTGGGCTGTTGTTGAAAAATCTAACATTTTCATATCCTTTTCCGATTGATTATCAAGATAAAAGGCCGTCTGAAATTTCAGACGGCCTCTTGCTTGATTTTACAAATCAAATGTTTGTACCACATTCACATGCAAGCGTACGTCCACATTGCCGCGGGTCGCATTTGAGTATGGGCAGACTTCGTGTGCTTTTTGGATCAGTGTTTTTGCTTCTTCTACGCTCAAACCTTCTACGGTGATGGTGATATCCAAATCCAAAGAGAATGCGCCACCGGCTTTTTGACCGATGCCCACACCCACGGTAGTACTGGATTTAGTTGGTTTGAGACCCAAAGTCGGCGCAACGTGGTTCATCGCGCTGTCGAAACAAGCCGCATAGCCCATGGCGAAAAGCTGCTCAGGATTGGTGCCGGTTTTGCCGCTTTCGTTTTGAAAGCTGACCAAATCGAAACCGATTGAACCGTCATCAACTTGAGTGTGACCATCGCGGCCGCCGGTAGCTGTGGCTGAAGTGTGGTAGAAAATTTTCATGTTACGTTCCTTTCAATTTAATAAGTTGGGAAAATCAAAAATAAAATCAAAACTTAAATTACATTCTTTTCGACAAATAAAGCGGCTCGCCCAGTTTTTCCAGCAAATTCAATTCTTGCTCCAACCAAGACAAATGCTCTTCTTCGTCTGCCAAAATTTCTTCAATTAAGATGCGCGTGGTGGCATCGTGTTCGTTGCTTGCTGTTTCTGCCCATTGATTTAAACCAATACGCGCATTTTTTGCAGCTCATAATCATTTTCCAAAGCTTCGCGTAAATTACTGCCAATATTGGGTTGCTTGATGGTAAAACGAATTTGGCCACCCAAATCAAGCAGGCGATTTTGCAGCTTGATAATCGTTTCCGGCTCATCAGCAATTTTGCTTTCCATCTCAGTCGCCATCAAGCTTGCCCCTTCCGCATCAATCACCGCCACATGACTACGGTGCTGAATACTTGCTGACCAATAAACCGCCAACATCTCATTTAATAAATCGTGGATTTTATTCATTTGCTTGCTCCAAACTTAGACATTGAAACATTATATCTAACAATTAAATTGTGTACAATGTAATTTTGTAAAATTTTTAATTCAGTAGGTAATTACTCATCGAATATCCATGCTGTGATTAAACCAAACCTGCACCACCCAACCTAAATTTAATCGGGCTCACTGCCCAACAGAAAAATCAGACGGCCTGATTATTTACGCAACAACAAAGTCATTCTAAAGCAATACACCACTGTCGAATTCAAATAAAGTCAATAGGTTACTACAGCTTCCTATTTATTTCAGGCCGTCTGAAAATTTAAATCAGAATTGGTTTAAGCACAATTCACAGCCGGTTTTTTCTGCCACGCGCTGATAAGCCGGACGCGATTCGATTTGCTGCACATAGCGCACAATATTCGGGTAATCGGTCGGATTCGCCTGCCCCAAACCCCATTGCAGCGGAAAACTCAAGGCAAAATCTGCGCCGGTCAGCTGCTCGCCGGTAATCCATGTTTTGCCGTTAAGTGTTTGCTCAACATGATTAAAATACAAAGCCACCTGCCCTGCCGCGTAATCATTGTAGGCACCGAAATCAAATTTCTTCGACATCATGCCCAATAAATTGGCAGAAAACATCGAAGCCGCCACGCTTAACCAATAAGCAAATTGCGAATACTCATCGCTTTTTGCAGCCGGCATAAAGCGGCGCTCGTCATCATAGCGGTCAAGCAAATGCAAAATCATCGCATTACCCTCAGCCAAGGTCAGCGCACCATCTTGCAACACCGGCGCCTTGCCCAAAGGATGCAGCGCTTTCAATTCATCCGGTGCAAGATTGGTCTCCGGCAAGCGGTAATACACCGCCACATCGTAATCCACACCCAATTCTTCCAACAACCACGCAATACGGTGCGAACAAGAGTTGTTTAAGTAATGCAGTTTAATCATGGTAATTACTCCAAATTGTCATCAATGATTTACAGGGAAACAATATTTCTTCAAGCTCAACCAGCTTTTAATACGATGAAAACCATCATACGCGCATTTTATATTTTGAACAATATAATTTTAAAAAATACAATAGTCGTTTAACATAGGTCAAATTTAACGCGGCACCCGAAATAACTCACTTCACAAAAAAAGCCGTCTGAAACAGGATTTGTTTCAGACGGCCTTTGGGCTTGATTACTTATATCAAAGCATTAATCAATCGGCGGCGTGTAGCTGCCCGCCTCAATCGCATCTTTAATGCGTTCAGCTTCTTGCTGCACTTGTGCCAACAGCTTTTTCACGTTCTCCAGCGTGGCAATCGGGCTGAGCAGGGTCATTTTCAATGATTGCACACCGCCGACTTTGGTGACACCGATATTGGCTTCCCCACGTGCGAACAATTCGTCGGCCACGTTTTGATTCAGGCTGTCGATGTGTTCAGCCGGATAGCCTTGCGGATTAACGCGGAACAAAATTGAGGCAAACTGCGGCGCAAGTGTCATTTCCAATTCGTCGGTGGCGTTGATGTGCTGCTCGACTTCTTTTGCCAGCTTAATGCCGTTGTCGATAATCGAACCGTACAGCGTTTCGCCCAAAGCTTCGATGGTGAGCCACAATTTCAAGGCATCGAAGCGGCGTGTGGTTTGCAGCGATTTCGACACCAAATTCGGCACACCGTGTTCGGCATCGTAAGCAGAATTCAGATATTCGGCTTCGTAATGAATAAAGCGGAAATCTGCTTCGTTTTTCAGCAAAAACGCACCGCAGGAAATGCTTTGGAAAAAGTGTTTGTGAAAATCAAGCGTCACCGAATCAGCCAACTCAATGCCGTCAATCATATGGCGGAACTCATTCGACAGCAGCAAAGCACCACCCCATGCCGCATCGATGTGCACCCACGCGCCGTGGCGGTCGGCTTCGGCGCGTACGGCTTTCAAATCGTCAATCGCACCGGCATCGGTGGTGCCCGCAGTGGCGACCACGCAGGCAATGATTTTGCCCTCGTCTGTCAAACGGTCGAGCGTTTGCGCCAATGCAGCGGTATCGATTTGGCCATAGCGGTTGGTCGGCACAGTGACCACCGACTGGAAGCCCATGCCCATCATCGCCATGTTTTTCTGTACCGAAAAATGCGCGTTTTCCGAGCAAACCACTTTCACTTTTTGTAGCGCATCGGGCGGCAAGCCATCGCGTTGCACGCTCCATTCGAGGCCGTCTGAAGTTTGCCAGTGTTTGGCAATGCAGGCATCGCGTGCCAGCAATACGCCCATCAGATTGGATTGCGTACCGCCGGAGGTAAACACACCCGCCGTGCCTTTGCCGTAGCCGAGCTTTTGGCGCAGCCAGTCGATCATCTGCACTTCCATCAATGAAGCCGCCGGGCTTTGATCCCATGAATCCATTGATTGGTTGGTGGCGTTAATCAACACTTCCGCCACTTGGCTCGCGACTAAGGTCGGGCAATGCAAATGCGCCAAAGAATGCGGATGATGTACCTTTAAGCTGTTGTTTAAAAATAGTTCTACCGCGCGTTGCAAGGCATCATTCAAGCCCAAACCGTTTTCAGACGGCCTAAACGATACTTTTTCACGCAATTGGCGAATGCTGCCGCCGGTGTACATTTTGTCTTCGTTTAACCACGCTGCCACCGCTTGCACCGCATCATTCATTGCCGCCTGATAATCGGCAACTGATTGCGGATGATTACACAGCAATGCGCGTTGGTGTTGTGCAAAATCTGCCATTATGCGCCCCGCACTTTCTTCAGCGCGTCAGCCAATGATTGGCGGAAGCGGCGCAAAAATTCTTCGCTCTCTTCGCGACTGATAATCAGCGGAGCCAAGATGCGCACGACTGTGCCGTTGCGGCCGCCGCGTTCCAGCAATAATTTATTGGCAAAGCAGGCTTTTTGAATTTCTGCTGCCAACTCGGCATCGGCCGGCAGCGAACCTATGTGGTCGGCAGGCAGACGCTCATCGACAATTTCAATGCCGATCATCAAACCGCGACCGCGCACGTTGCCGATACATGGAAATTCTTGTGCCATTTTGTTCAACTCGGCTTGAATGAAATCACCCTGCGTTTGCGCGTTTTGCGCCAAGTTTTGCGTTTTCATCACTTCCAGCGAAGCATAGCCGGTGGCCATTGCCAATTGGTTGCCGCGGAAAGTACCGGTGTGACCGGCCGGCTGCCAAGCATCAAATTCTTTTTTAATCGCCAACACAGCCAACGGCAAGCTGCCACCAACCGCTTTCGACATCACCACCACATCCGGTTCAATCTCGGCATGTTGGAAGGCAAACATTTTGCCCGAACGGCAGAAACCGGCCTGCACTTCGTCCACAATCATCAAAATGCCGTGTTTGGCGGTCACTTCGCGGATTTTTTTCAGCCATTTGGTTGGCGCAACCACCACACCGCCTTCACCCTGAATCGCTTCCAGAATCACCGCAGCCGGTTTCACCGCGCCGCTTTCCACGTCTTCGATGAAGTTTTCAAAATAATAAGTCAGCGCATCGACACCGGCTTCACCGCCAATACCCAGCGGGCAACGGTATTCATGCGGATACGGCAAAAACTGCACGCCCGGCATCAGGTTTTGCACCGCATTTTCGCGCTCAAATTGCCGGTTAAGGCCAACGAGCCTTGGGTCATACCGTGGTAGCCGCCGGAAAAGCTGATGACATTGCCGCGTCCGGTAAAGGTTTTGGCCAGTTTTACCGCTGCTTCGGTGGCATCGGCACCGGTCGGGCCGCAAAATTGCAGGCGATAATTTTCTTTGCCGCCGGGGAAATGTGCCAACAAAGCTTCGGAAAACGCGTCTTTCAACGGCGTGGTGATGTCTAAGGTATGCAAGGGCAAACCGCTGGCCAATGTGTCTTGAATGCTTTGAATCACGGCAGGATGATTGTGCCCCAAGGCCAAGGTGCCGGCTCCGGCCAAGCAGTCTAAATAATCATTGCCTTCAACATCAGTCACCCAACAGCCTTGTGCTTTGGCAATTGCCAACGGCAATTTGCGCGGATAGCTGCGGACATTGGATTCCATCTCGTTTTGACGGGTTAAGTAATGCTCATTACTGGCATTGGAAATAGGATTTACAGGCGTAACGCTCATATCTGATTACCATCTCGGATAAGGGTTATCGGGCAGGAAAGATAAAAATGCCCTAAAGAACAGGTTTTACCGTTTGATAAAACCCCCACAATGGGTGCTAACAGCCAAAAGCTGCGCACCCCATGCAGTACGCGGTCTCGAATAGTATGCCGCCGATTATGACCATGGGTTGAATCGGTAGGTACTAAAAAGAAAAAACGCCCGGAATCGGCAAAACCGACCCGTAGCGTACTGGCAAGTGGGCGCAATGATACACCTTTTACAAAAAAAGGAAAGTATTTTTTTAGTATTTACTCCAACTTTTGTTGAAGTGTCATGCTAACGCCTTTTTGCTGTGGCTGAAAATGAATCACGGAAAGCAAAGACACCAGCGCAACAGAAATACCCGTCATTTCCATGCCTTCTTCAAGTGTTACCAAAAGTTGATAATAAGCCTCTTCGCCGTAGCGAAAGCTCCACAATCCGGAAAGTGTTTCCATGCCCAGCGCTCCCGCAAAAAAATCACACCGCCTGCGATAATGCCGCGTGTGGCTCTTACAGGCAGACGACGGATAAACTTGAGCAATGATAAACCAATCAGCGCACTCACAATCAAACCCGGTACCACCCATAAAAAATGCGCGTAAATAGGCATATTTTCCTGTGCAGAACCCATTACCAATTGGCCCAATATCGCTGTGCTTTCATGCATTTGGGCAATTTCATCTAAAGAAGCTGCGGCTGCAACCAATGCTAAAAACACACCGCCGCGGCGTAAAAACCGATCATCCTTACCCAGAAACGCAATCAATACTGAAGCCACCGCAACACAAAACCACAAACTGCCGTTGTACCAAGTAGCAAAGCTTGATTCAACATTGACACCGAAAAAACGATGCAATCTAAACAGTAGCTTGCTTTCTAAATCCTGTCCTCCGTCTTCAGGCGCAATCAGTTGCAAACAGAAGCTCAATATACACACCAAAATATTGCTGCTGCAAAGCGTCCATAACACACGGTCAAGCAATCTGCTTTCCCGCTCCCGGCTAATGGTTGTCATTGTTGTCATTATATAAGTTCCAAGTTTCCAAACTCACCGACAACCATATAACAGTGGGATGATTACCGGTTAATCCGCTTTTTTATTGTTTTTTCACCACCAATAATGCCTGCTATAGAAAGGCATATCATGGTCTATCAACTTTATTGATATACAACAAACCGCCGACAAATATTTGCCGGCGGTTTGGCTGTATCAACTAGAGACCAAGTTCAAAAAAAATAGTTCAATCATTCTAAAAATAAATTGTTTTCAGACGGCCTTTTCACAACAAGCATGACTGGCTATAATGACTTTATGCGAATGGTTCGCATTTTAAATTAAGACAGGAGAAATCATGACTACCCGTACCGAACACGACACCATGGGCGATGTTGAAGTGCCGTCTGAAGCCTACTGGGGTGCGCAAACCCAGCGCAGCCGCGACAATTTCAAAATCGGCGGCGAAACCCTGCCTCAGCCGTTAATCTATGCCATGGCATTGGTTAAAAAAGCCGCCGCCGCGACCAATGTGTCTTTGGGTCGCATCAAAGCCGAGCAAGGCAATTTAATTACACAGGCAGCGGATGATGTATTGAACGGCAAACTCGACGACCAATTCCCGCTGGTGGTGTGGCAGACCGGCTCGGGTACGCAATCTAACATGAACATGAATGAAGTCATCGCCAACCGCGCCAATGAAATCGCGGGCAGCGGCTTGGCGGCCTATCAGCCTGTTCACCCCAACGACCACGTCAACCACGCGCAATCGACCAACGACAGTTTCCCGACCGCGATTCACGTTGCCGCTGCTATCGAAATCAACAGTCTGCTGATTCCGGCTGTCAAAGCCCTACGCGACACACTCGATGCCAAAGCCAAAGCGTTTGAACCGATTGTCAAGATCGGCCGTACCCACTTGCAGGATGCCACGCCGCTGACTTTGGGTCAGGAATTCTCCGGCTACGTTTCCCAACTCGACCACGGTTTAGGCCGTCTGAACGATGCCTTGCAAGGGCTTTATGAATTGCCGTTGGGCGGCACTGCGGTTGGCACCGGCTTAAACAGTCACCCTGAATATGCCGAAAAATCAGCCGCCAAACTGGCCGAATTATCCGGCTTGCCGTTTGTTACCGCGCCGAACAAATTTGAAGCCTTGGCCGGACGCGATGCCGCCGTGTACGCTTCGGGCGCACTGAAAACCTTGGCCGCGAGCTTAAACAAAATCGCCAACGATATCCGCTGGCTGGCTTCCGGCCCGCGCTGTGGCTTGGGCGAAATCAAAATTCCGGAAAACGAGCCGGGTTCGTCCATCATGCCGGGCAAAGTCAACCCGACCCAATGCGAAGCGCTGACCATGGTGTGCTGCCAAGTATTCGGCAACGATGTCACCATCGGCATGGCAGGCGCATCGGGCAATTTTGAATTGAACGTGTACATGCCCGTCATCGGCTACAACCTGCTGCAATCCATCCGCCTACTGGGCGATGCCTGCAACAGCTTCAACGAGCATTGTGCCGTCGGCATCGAGCCGGTACCGGAAAAAATCGACTATTTCCTGCACCACTCATTGATGCTGGTTACCGCCTTAAACCGCAAAATCGGCTATGAAAACGCCGCCAAAGTCGCCAAAACCGCGTATAAAAATGACAGCTCACTGCGCGAAACCGCCATTGAACTGGGCTTATTGAGCGGCGAAGAATTTGACGAATTGGTCGTGCCTGCCGATATGGTGCATCCGCGTTAAGAAACTTTGAATCATTTTTAAAACAAAGGTCTCAGGCCGTCTGAAATATTTACTTTCAGACGGCCTGAGACCTTTGTTTTAGTCAACATTACGCCGCTTGGCGGTGATAATGCCTTAAAGCATGCTCTTTCCGGCGACCGCTGCTGAAGGCCGATACGCGTTTGAGATAGCCGATGACGCGTGTGCCGTAGTCGATGTTGTGCGAACCGCAGTTGCTGCAGGCGTGTAAGGTGCGTTTGTCAATGTGGCCGCATTCGTTGCAGATGGTGATGCGCACGTTGACGCAGAAATAGTTGCAGCCGGTTTGTGCGGCAATATCAAGCAGCGATCGGTAGCCGCTTTTCGGCAGGGCTTCGTCTAAGTTCAAATGCAGGGCGGAGCCACCGTCGAGCCAATCGACCATTTCTTTGCCGTGCAGCAGGAATTTATCCAAGGCGTTGATTTCTTCGTCTTCCACCACATAGAAATAAGAGTTGTAGCAATCGCGGCTGACTTGATAGCCGTCGGCTTTGTCCCATTTGGCGTTTTTTACGCCGAGATTTTCCGCCGGCACGAATTCGGTATTGAACTTCACGCCGTAATGTTTGCTGGCGGCTTGATTGGCTTCAAAAATGGTTTTCAGACGGCCTTGCACAAACGCGACATAGTCTTCGTTGTAACCGACCTTGATGCCGTGAAACTCTGCCGCTTCGGCCATGCCGTTGATGCCGATGGTGAGAAACTGTTTATCCAGCGTGATAAAGCCTGCGTCATACACCGGCAACATGCCCGCGGCTTGGTATTCTTCCATCAACTTGCGGTAGGCATATTGGTATTGATGGATTTTCGCCACTTCCGCCGCCAAATCTCGCCCGTCTTGCTCCAAGCGGTTCATATTGATGGTGATGACGTTAATCGAACCGGTCGCCACGCCACCCGCGCCTAAGGTGTAGGAAAAGGTGCGGTCTTCGATGGCGTTGCGTAAGCGGCAGCACGAAGCTAGCGAATCAGGGTTATCCGATAAATACACGAAAAACGAATTGCCTTCTGCCAATTCCTGCGCCATTTCATCGGCAAACTGCGTGTCTTTGCACTTGCCTTCATCGGTGAGCATGGCAGCGGTAACGACAGGGAACGTCAACACGGCTTTGGTACGCTCTTGATTAAACCATTTCAGGAAAAAGTTTTGCAGCTTGGCCACGCTGTGCCAATCGGGTTTGCTGAAATCGGGGAACACAAAATCGCCGAACATCGCTTCAAAATAATATTGGTCATACACCGAAATATTCCAAAACACACTTTGATAACCACGTGCGGCAGCAGGCTGGTTGATGCTGTACACCACCTGCTGCAGATGATTGGCCACTTCATCAGCATGAGTTTGCAAATAATCGTCACCGAAATCGCGGCGGGCAAAGTGGTCGAAATAAGTCAGAAACTCCACCGTCGCCACTGCGCCGGCAAATTGCGCGCTGATGGCAAACACCAAATTCACAAACGAGCCGCAAAACGAAGCCAAATGCTTGGGCGCTTTCGATTCTCCGCCAAGTTTGGTTAAGCCGTCGAGTAAAAATGGATACAGCGTCACCGACACGCAATATGGTTTCAAGCTGGTTTCGTCGTGCACATAAATTTCGTGCGCCTCGATTTGGCGGATGTATTCATCGGCTGCGCCCTGCCCGAACAATTCGGCAATCTTTCGTGACACCTGACTGCGATTAATCTGCACGAAAAAATCTTTCATCAATTCCGCTTCCATCGTGGCGATGTTTTTCTGCGTGACATTGGCATTCGCGTCCATCTTCGAGCCATCGGCCGCATTGGCCGCGTGAATGTAGTCGTGCATAAAATTGAGCTTGCCGTTTAACTGATCGGGATGCAGCCGAATCATGTCGTTCTCCTAATAAAGTTGGTGAATAAGCAGCGGCGGTCAGGCCGTCTGAAAAAAGTTGGGGTGTGCCGGTGTGATGGCGAACGTTTTTTGCGGATGGTCTTTGATAAACCAGTGATTCAGCACTTCGCCTGTGTGTAAATCCGTGAACCGTTGATTGGTGGTCGGGCTGTCGAGTCCGCCCAATTCCCTCACCCAGCGGCCGGTTTTCAAATAATCCAAATGTTCAATCAGGCCGTCTGAAACCGCATTCAGCTCGGCACGTTCCAAACCGGTATAGAGACAGGTTTTCAATCCGGCGGATTGAACAAGCTTCAAAAGCGGCAGCAATGCTTCGGGCTGCCATTCACCGCCCATAAACAACACGCAGCTAATCAGGCCTTGATAGCGTTTCAGACGGCCTGCCAAATATTCGGCGGTTAACGCCTTGCCCAAACCGGCTTTCCAACTGTCGGCGCTGTGGCAGCCCGGGCAACGCAACGGACAACCCGCAATCAGGAATGCCAATGAAGTTTCATTCGGCACTTCCTGCCAGACGATGTGTTCGGTAGTAAAGGTGAGCGTTTGCATATTGGATGGTTAAATACTATATTTAGTGCGCATTTAATCACATTAATACCAAATATGGTATTTTTAAGTCTAAATCTGATTTTTGCTTAACATAGGAAATTTTTATAAGCATGATTTAACTTAACTAATTAATATAGAAAAAGGCCGTCTGAAACAATTGTTTCAGACGGCCTTTAATGTGCTTTTAAATTAGTGTTCCAAACTGTCGGTATTCACATGAACCACGGCTTCGGTTTTGTCTTCCGGTAACACCAAGTTCAAAATCACCGCCATGATACCACCGGCAGAAATCGAGTTTTGGAACAACACCGGCAGATTTTTAAACACTTCCGGCTCAAACGCCACGCCCAAACCGATGCCGACCGAAGTGGCTGCAATCACCGCTTCGCGACGGCGGATGCCGTTACTCACCAAAATGCGCACACCGGCAATCGCAATCAAACCGAACATCAACACCATCGCACCACCCAATACCGGACTCGGAATCGTAGTAAACGCGCGGCCAATCACGGGGAACAAGCCCAGCAAAATCAAAATTGCGGCAATGTATTTGCCCACATGGTGCGAAGCCACACCGGTCATTTGAATCACGCCGTTGTTTTGTGCAAACGTGGTCAGCGGCAACGAACCCAACGCGGTCGCAATCACCGACACCAAACCATCGGCTAACACACCGCCGCGCAGGCGTTCGGTGTATTCAGGGCCTTCAATCGGTTTGTCCGACACCATTGCCGTAGCGGTTAAGTCGCCCACCGCTTCAAACACGCTCAACAAATAAATCGCACCGGCCACGATAAACGCGTGCCAATCAAACGCAAAGCCATATTTAAACGGCACCGGAATGGTAATCAGTGGCAGGTTTTGCAGCGCGGAAAAATCCACTTTGCCCAAAAACAGCGCCACGATATAGCCTACAATCAAGCCCACGGCAATGCCGCTCATGCGCAACAGCGGGTTTTTCATACAGTTAAACAGCAACACGATAAACAACACCAGCGATGCCAAGCCCAGATTTTCCATCGAGCCGAATGTACCGTCCGCCTTGGCACCGAAGCCGCCGCCGAAATCGGTAATGCCGACGTGAATCAGGCTCAAACCGATCAACATCACCACCACGCCGCTCACAGTCGGCGTAATCACTTTTTTCAAATAAGGCAGCAGCCACGCAGAAAAACACACCAAAAACGCACCAACAAACGACACGCCCAACAGAGTCGAAATCATCGCGCTCTCAGTCAGGCCGCCCTCTTTCATGCCTGTACCCAAGGCAATCATCACGGTCACAAACGAAAAGTTGACCGACTGAATCGACAGCATACCCGAGCCAATCGGCCCGAAGCGGTTTACCTGCAAATAAGTGCCGATGCCGGAAGCCACCATCGCCATCGACACCAAATAAGCGGTCATTTCCACCGGCAGATTCAACGCACCGCCGACAATCAGTGCAGGCGTAATCATCGGCACAAAAATCGCCAGCAAGTGCGTAATGGCACTCAACAAAGCATTCATAAAAGGCGGTTTGTCTTCCAAACCATACACCAAATCAGGCGATTGAGCCTGTTTGTCCGTCACGTGCGCCATATCCATCCTTTAAAGTTAGTAATAAACAGATAATTTTTGTAAGGGCGAAATTGTATACAAGCTTTGACATTTGGGCAATTTTTCAGACGACCCGCAAGGTGTAATGGCATGTAATCGCAACACTGGCTAAATAATTGACTCAATTTGTTTTCTGATGCATCAATATTGGCAATTGATTGTTTGAGATTCTCAAATGATTCCGCCGTCACAAGATAAGTTTAGATGCATAGGAAGGATGCCAATATAAAGGCCGTCTGAAAGCCTATTACTTTCAGACGGCATAAGTACGTTTTTGAAGATTTAACACTTTTTAGCCTTGACACAAAAAAGCCCCAAATTCACAAGCAATTATATGTTTTTAATAAATTTATTCGTTAAAACCGCCCTAACACACCCATCCATTGCACGACCGTCTGTTTAAGCAGTGTTTCACAGCAACAACAAAGTAAGCTACAATCGCCGACATAACCGACCTCATCATTATCGAATAAAGGTTTCATTATGTTAAAAGGTAGCTTGGTTGCCCTGATTACCCCGATGAATCAAGACGGCAGCATTAATTTCGAACACCTGAAAAGCCTGATTGACTGGCACATCGACAACGGCACCGACGGCATCGTGGCAGTCGGCACCACCGGCGAGAGCGCAACATTAGATGTTGACGAACACTTGGCCGTGATTGAAGCCACGGTGAAACACGTCAACAAGCGTGTGCCTGTGATTGCCGGCACCGGCGCCAACAACACCGCCGAAGCCATCGCTTTATCGAAAGCCGCCGAAAAAGTCGGCGCCGATTACAGCTTGTCGGTGGTTCCTTATTACAACAAACCTTCACAAGAAGGCATCTACCAACATTTCAAAGCCATTGCTGAAGCCACTTCGATTCCGATGATTATTTATAATGTTCCGGGACGCACCGTGGTAAACATGACGAATGAAACCATTCTGCGCCTAGCCGAACTCCCAAACATTGTCGGTGTCAAAGAAGCCAGCGGCGACATCGGCCGCGACATCGAGCTGATTAACAACGCACCGGAAGGCTTTACCGTATTGTCGGGCGACGATCCGACCGGCATGGCCTTTATGCTCTCGGGCGGCCACGGTGTAATTACCGTTGCAGCCAACGTTGCACCAAAATTATTTGCCGATATTTGCCGTGCCTCATTGGCCGGCGACATTGCGGCGGCACGTCAACTCAATAACCAACTGATTCCAATCTACAACACCATGTTCTGCGAACCAAGCCCTGCCGCACCGAAATGGGCTGCCGCAGCATTGGGTAAATGTGAAGCGCATGTTCGCCTGCCTTTGGTTGCCCTGACTGAAGACGGTCAAGCCAAAGTACGCCGCGCATTGGAAGCAGCCAAACTGATCTAACCTCACAGGAAACCGAGATGACTTACCTCAAACCGATAGCCGTGGCTATCGCCCTGATTAGCCTGACCGCCTGCTCTAGCGGCAAAAAAGAGCAACCTAAGCTGGATTACCAAAGCCAAACACGCAAAATCGTGAATTTGGAAGTACCGCCTGATTTGACCAATCCGGATCAAGGCAATCTGTACAACCTGCCTGCGGGTAATGGTGCCGTGCGTGCAACCGAACTCGACAACCGCCGCAGCCGCACCCAAGCCACGCAGCAACCGGCCAACCAAGCCGTATTGCAATCGGTAAAAGGCGTGAGCTTAGAGCGCGACGGCAGCCAACGCTGGGTAGTGGTTGACGGCAAACAGCCGGCCGAATTGTGGCCATTGCTGAAAGCCTTCTGGCAAGAAAACGGCTTCGACATCAAATCGGAAGAGCCTGCCATCGGCCAAATGGAAACCGAATGGGCGGAAAACCGCGCCAAAATTCCGCAAGACACTTTACGCCGCTTGTTTGACAAAGTCGGCTTAGGCGGCATTTATTCAACCAGCGAACGCGATAAATTCATTATCCGCGTTGAAAAAGGCAAAAACGGCACCACCGATGTCTTCTTCGCCCACAAAGGCATGGAAGAAGTGTATGGCGACAAAAACAAAGACACCACCATGTGGCAGCCGCGCCCGAACGACCCGAATTTAGAAGCCGCTTTCTTGGCACGTTTCATGCAATATTTGGGCATGGACGAAAAGCAAGCTGAAAACGCTTTGGGTCAAAGCGTGGCACCACGCGCCAATGCCGGTGATTTGGCCAAAGTGGAAGGCCAAACCCTGCTGCTCAATGGCGACTACGACCGCAACTGGCGCCGCACCGCGCTGGCACTGGATCGCATCGGTCTGACCGTATTGGGTCAAAACGCCGAACGCCACGCCTTCTTGGTACAACAAGCGCCAACCGAAAGCGAAGCTGTGAAAAATCAAAAACCGGGCATGTTCAGCCGCTGGTTTGGAAAAGGCAAAAAAGCCGAAACCAAACAAGTGCAATACCCTGAGCTGATTGTTTACGTTGAGCCGGCGAATAATGGCGCACGCATCAGCCTGTTGAACAAAGACGGCAGCAGCTACAAAGGCAGCGATGCCTCCACCCTGATTGGTCGCCTGCATTCAGAATTACGTTAAACCATTCGTTCAAATGGATTAAACCGCTTTTGAATTCAATATTCAAAAGCGGTTTTGTTTGTCTATAGCAAGGACATCGGAAATGCAAATAGTTTCAGACGGCCTTCTGTATCCGCTATAATACGGCATTTCATTCTGCGGCAAGCCGGCTCATGAACCAACGCAAAACCTACCTACTCTGCATCGTCTTTTTTACCCTGCTGTTTATGGCCTTGGTGCTGCTGGGCAGCTATCTGCTTTCCATCGGCAGCAAACAATTTGCCGTGGCCGCATTTTTATTCGCATTTGCTGCCATCTTCGGCCAAATTGCCAGCTTGGCACTTTATCTGCGTTTAAAAGCCAAGATGCAATATATGCAGATGCAGGTGCAAGACAATCAAGGAAAAAACCATGTTTGACAAAATCGTTTTGGCCAGCGGCAATGCCGGCAAACTCAAAGAATTTTCCCGCTTGTTTGCCGAACACAATATCGACATCCTGCCGCAATCGCAATTTGACACACCCGAATGCCCCGAGCCATATTTCACCTTTATTGAAAACGCACTGACCAAAGCGCGCCACGCCGCCAAACACAGCGGCTTGCCCGCTTTGGCCGACGACAGCGGCATTTGTGCCAATGCTTTAGGTGGCGCACCGGGCGTATTGTCTGCCCGTTATGCCGGAGCCGACCCAAAATCCGATGCCGCCAACAACGCCAAGCTCTCTGCCGACTTGGCCGATAAAGCCGACCAAAGCTGCTATTACGTGTGCGTGTTGGTCTTCGTACGCCACGAACACGACCCGCAACCGATTATCGCCGAAGGCATTTGGCGCGGCCAATGGCAGCAACAACCCTCCGGCAGCAACGGTTTCGGCTACGACCCGCATTTTTACCTACCCGAACACGGCTGCACCGCCGCCGAACTCGCGCCTGAAGTCAAAAATGCTGTCAGCCACCGCGGCTTAGCGTTGCAAGAATTGCTCAAAAAAATCCAAGCCGCCATCTAATCCATTCAAACAAGCCGTCTGAAAGCTTTCAGACGGCCGCACACACTCCACACCATGACCCCAATCACCTTCAACCAAGCAGGCCAACTCACCGCTCTGCCGCCTTTATCGCTCTACATCCATATCCCGTGGTGCATCAAAAAATGTCCGTATTGCGATTTTAATTCACACAATATTTCGCGTTATCAACCACTTGCCACCATCACGCCCGAGCAAACTGCCCCAAGTGGTTTGCCCGAAGATGCTTATGTCGATGCCTTACTGGCCGATTTGCAAACCGAATTGCCCAATATTTGGGGGCGGCCGGTCGAAACCATTTTCTTTGGCGGCGGCACACCGAGCCTGTTCAGCGCGCAAGCCATCGACAGGCTACTGAGCGGCGTACGTTCACTGGTGCGATTGCAGCCCAATGCAGAAATCACGCTCGAAGCCAATCCTGGCACATTTGAAATTGAAAAATTTCAAGGCTTTAAAGAAGCCGGCATTACCCGCCTTTCTATTGGCGTGCAAAGTTTCAACGACGAAATGCTGACCCGCTTAGGCCGCGTGCACAACAGCCGCGAAGCTTTAACCGCCATCGATACTGCCTTGAATTTATTTGATAAAGTCAATATCGATTTAATGTATGCGCTGCCAAACCAAACCGTTCAGACGGCCTTAAACGATGTCCGCACCGCCATCGCCACCGGCGCGAGCCACATCAGCGCCTACCACCTTACCATGGAACCGAACACCGCTTTCGGCCACACACCACCGCAGGGGCTGCCGAGCGATGAAAACGCTTTAGACATCGAAGATGCCGTGCATGCCGCGTTGGAGCACGCCGGTTTTATCCATTACGAAACCTCTGCCTTTGCCCGCGCCGGTATGCAGTGCCGCCATAATCTCAATTATTGGCAATTCGGCGACTACATCGGCATCGGCGCGGGTGCGCACGGCAAAATTTCCTATGCCGACCGGATCGAGCGCACCACACGCCGCCGCCATCCCAACGATTACCTTACCGCCATGCAAAGCAATCCGACTGATGGCATCGAGCGAAAAACCATTCAGCGCGATGATTTGGCCTTTGAATTCATGATGAACATCCTACGCCTGACCGACGGCGTGCCCGCGGCCATGCTGCAGCAGCGCACCGGCATCTCAACCGCCCACATCATGCCGCAAATCGAAACCGCGCGCCAAAAAGGCTTGCTCGAGCCTGACCCGACCGTATTAAAACCCACCGCACAAGGCCGCCTGTTTTTAAATGATTTATTGCAATGTTTTTTGTAGATAATTGATAAAACAAGATAAAGGCCGTCTGAAATTTATCCTTAAATTTTTTCAGACGGCCTTGATTCAAAACAGGCCGTCTGAAACGCAGTCAACCTCACCGCCCAGCTTCCTAAGCCACGCAAAATTTTGTATCATAACAGCCTATTCCAACTGCTTTTTTTCAGGAGAAACATCATGGCGAAAACCATCATTCACACCGACAACGCCCCTGCCGCCATCGGCGCTTACAGCCAAGCCGTGCGCGCGGGCGATACTGTTTACATGAGCGGCCAAATCCCGCTTGACCCGGCCACCATGCAAGTAGTCGGCGACGGCGATTTCCGTGCCGAAGCGGTGCAAGTGTTTAAAAACCTGCAAGCCGTAGCAGAAGCGGCTGGCGGCTCTTTGAGCGACATCGTTAAAGTCAACGCCTATCTGACCGACTTGGGCAACTTCGCCATTTTCAACGAAGTGATGGCCGAATTCATCCCCGAGCCGTTCCCAGCCCGCGCCGCCGTCGGCATCGCCAGCCTGCCTAAAGGTGTGCAGGTTGAAGCCGAAGCGGTATTGGTGTTAAACGCGTAAACTATTTATTTCAAAAATAAAGGCCGTCTGAAACGGCCTCAAGCAATATTGTTTTCAGACGGCCTATTTTTCTGTAGGCCGTCTGAAATCCCACATCAGGAATCAAAATCAACATGGCGCATTATGCAATCGGCGACATCCAAGGCTGCTACGACGAGCTTTCGGTTTTGCTGCAAAAAATCGACTTCAACCACGGCACGGATACCCTGTGGCTCACCGGCGACATCGTCAACCGCGGCCCCAAATCCTTGGAATCGCTGCAATTTGCTATGCAACATCCCGACAGCGTTCAAATCATTCTCGGCAACCACGATTTCCACCTGCTTGCCGTCGGCTATGGTTACGGCACCACCAAACGCAGCGACACCATCACCCCTATTCTGAATCACCCCGACAGCCGCAAAATGCTCGACTGGCTGCGTCATCAGCCCTTGATGATCCGCAACGACAGCCATGTGATGGTGCATGCCGGCATCCTGCCGCAATGGTCGGTTGCCCAAGCCGAAGAATTGGCACGTGAAGCCGAAGCCGAATTGCAAGGCAGCAAATACGAAAAGTTCTTTGCCAAAATGTATGGCAACACCCCAATCGCATGGGACGAAAATTTAAGCGGTTACAGCCGTTTGCGCTTTATCGTCAACGTGTTCAGCCGAATGCGCGCGCTCACTTATCAAAATGAACTCGATTTCGATTTCAAAGCCACGCTCGACAAAATGCCGATTTACCTGCGCCCATGGTTCCGCGTCCCCAACCGCCAAAACCTGAGCCATAAAATCGTGTTCGGCCATTGGTCGTCACTCGGCTACATGAACACCGACGGCATCATCTCGCTCGACACCGGCGCATTGTGGGGCGGCGAACTCACCGCCATCAACCTCGACACGGAAGTCGTGACCCAAATTCCCGCCATCAACGGCTTGGATTGGCGTACCGCCTTGAAAAAAGATTAAAAATTTGGTCGTTTCGAATAGAAGTTAAGACAACGGCAACCGTCGTAACACTCACGACATAAGGGTTCTGATAACGCTGTATGATTTTTATTTTGGACGGCGATAAAAGGCCTGAGACCTTTGCAAAACGCCTTCAAAAAACTGACACACACAAAGCTGACGTCATTCCCGCGTAGGCGGGAATCCATCGAAATATTTAAGAAACCTATTTTATTTAATGGCTTACCATGCTTAAAAATGGATTCCCGACTACGCGGGAATAACGTCGGTTTTGTTTTACGCTGGCTTTGGAAAGAGTTTTGCAAAGTGCCCAGGCCGTCTGAAAAATCTCGCTTCAGACGGCCTTTATTTTACCCATACAAAATTAAACATTTTCTGCTTTCCCCATCAGTCTTGCCGCTGCTTTTATTTTCATTGACATCTTCACGACAGCAATAAATTTATATAAATAATTGAATTATATAAATTTATCTTCCTATTGCGTCATAGTAAATTCACATTTTTATGTTACCTTTTGAAAAAACTATAGAATTACTCTAATTTTTAGATTTTTTAGAGTATAATGCCTAAAAATTTAAAAACACACCGACACACACATCGCAACACTCACTCCAACACCCTACCTGAGGCCATTACATGTCACATTCTTTCGATCCATTGGTTATCCGCGGCAAGTCATTGATTCCCATCGTTCAAGGCGGCATGGGCGTGGGTATTTCAGCGTCTAAATTATCCAGCGCGGTTGCCCGTGAAAACGGCATCGGCACCATCGCCAGCGTGGATTTGCGCCATCTGCACGAAGACTTGCTGGCAGAATCTACCGTCAACTCGACCGAAGAAAAATACACCAAGCTCAACCGCATCGCGCTTGACCGTGAAATCCAAAAAGCCAAAAGCGGCGCCGAAGGCAACGGCATGATCGCCGTGAACGTGATGAAAGCCGTGAAAGACCATGCCGCTTATGTGCGCCAAGCCTGCGAATCGGGCGCGGATGCGATTGTGATGGGAGCGGGCTTGCCGTTGGATTTGCCGGAAATGACCGAGGGCTACCATAAAGATGTGGCTTTGTTCCCGATTTTATCGGAATCGCGCGGCATCAATATCGTGTTGAAACGCTGGATGAAAAAAGGCATTTTGCCCGATGCCATTGTGATTGAGCACCCTGCCCACGCTGCCGGACACTTGGGCGCGGCCACCGTAGCCGGTGTCAACGATGAAAAATTCGAGTTTAAACGCGTGATTGAAGAAACCTTGGAAGTGTTTAAAAATCTGGGCTTGGAAAGCGAAAAAATCCCGTTGGTATTGGCCGGCGGCATGGCGAATTTTGAAAAAGTCACCACTGCGCTGAAAACATGGGGCGCCAATGCCGTGCAAATCGGCACCGCGTTTGCCGTCACCCAAGAAGGCGACGCCCACATCAATTTCAAGAAAACCTTAGCTGGTGCCGACACCGAGCAAGTGGTTGAATTTATGTCTGTCGCCGGTTTGCCCGCTCGCGGTGTACGCACCAAATTCCTTGATAATTACATCAAGCGCGAGGCCAAATTGCAATCGGTAGCCAAAGCCGACCCACGCCGTTGCACCCAAGGCTTAAACTGCCTGACCAGTTGCGGTTTGCGCGACGGTTTGGATAAAGCCGGCCAATTCTGTATTGACATCCAGCTTTCCGCCGCTTTCCGTGGCGAAGTCGATAAAGGCTTGTTTTTCCGAGGCAAAGATCCGCTGCCATTTGGTAACGCCATGCGCACGGTGCAAGAAACCATTCACTATCTGCTAAACGGCGCTCTGCCCGTTGCGGCAAAATAAGCTGACAGGCCGTCTGAAACCATATGATTTCAGACGGCCTGAAACCTTTATAAAACCCTAGATTGAGTACAACTCAAAGTTATAGCAGCGCAGACATATCATCAAGATAGGCAAGATTCGAGCAGCACACAACGAAGAAATGTGCCAAAGATAGGGATTTTGCAAAGGTCTCGGCCCTCTATTGTCTGCTCAAATTCACCCTATCAAACTTTTCAGATCGGCCTCCCATCCATCACAATCCACGCAGATTGTTAACAAAATGAATCAGAAAAATGTTAACATAGCGGTTAAATTTTAGGCTCGGAACCATCATGAATTCATTATTATCCCAACTCAAACCCTACCCGTTTGCCCGTTTACGCGAAGCCATGCAAGGCTTGGAAGCGCCTGAAGGCGTGTCAATCGTGCCGCTGCACATCGGCGAGCCGAAACACGCCACGCCCAAAGTCATCACCGATGCGCTCACGGCTTCGTTAAGCGAATTGGAAAAATACCCGCTGACCGCCGGTTTGCCGGAATTACACCAAGCTTGCGCCGATTGGTTGGCGCGCCGCTATGACGGTTTAGCAGTTGACCCGGCTACCGAAATCCTGCCGGTATTGGGCAGCCGCGAAGCCTTGTTTTCCTTTATTCAAACCGTTTTAGATCCGGTTGCCGACAGCAAACCTGTGGTCATCAGCCCGAATCCGTTTTACCAAATCTACGAAGGCGGCACCATTCTCGGCGGCGGCGAAATCCATTTTGCCAACTGTCCTGCGCCGTCGTTCAACCCTGATTGGTCGAGCGTTTCAGATGACCTGTGGCAACGCACCAAAATGGTGTTGGTCTGCTCACCGAATAACCCGAGCGGCAGCGTTTTACAACTCGAAGACTGGCAAGAATTGTTCGCTCTGCAAGACAAATACGGCTTCGTGATTGCTTCCGACGAATGCTATTCTGAAATTTACTTCGACGGCAAAAAGCCCATCGGCGGCTTGCAGGCAGCGGCGCAATTAGGCCGCGGCTTCGATAAATTGGTAATGTTTACCAGCTTGTCTAAGCGCTCCAACGTACCGGGCTTGCGCTCGGGCTTTGTGGCAGGCGATGCCGCTTTGCTGAAAGCATTTTTGCTCTACCGCACCTACCACGGCAGCGCGATGAGCATTCCGGTACAGCGCGCCAGCATTGCCGCGTGGAACGACGAAGCCCACGTCATCGACAACCGCCGCCTGTATCAGGAAAAATTCGACAAAGTGATTCCGACTTTGCGCGAAGTGTTTGAAGTCGATTTCCCTGATGCGTCGTTTTATATTTGGTTAAAAGTGCCGGACGGTGATGATTTGGCTTTTGCCAAACGTTTGTGGACAGAAGCTGCCATTCAAGTTTTACCCGGCCGCTTCTTGGCGCGCGACACCGAGCAAGGCAATCCGGGCGAAGGCTATGTGCGCATTGCTTTGGTCGCCGATGTGGAAACGTGTGTCAAAGCAGCAGAAACCATCGTATCGCTGTATCGTTAATGTTTGCGTCACGCATAGGCCGTCTGAAGCTTTCAGACGGCCTATTTGCTAATACGATTAAGCATTTCAACCGCCCCGATTCTTGCCGTGTTTATCATTTAAAACTAAAATCAATCCATTCATCTTAATCACGATACGAGGCGACTATGTTTTTTGTCTTATCTCCGGCGAAAAATCTCAACGAAAAAGATTCCGCCCCCATTCAAGAATTTACCCAGCCTGATTTGCTGCAAGAATCTGAAATCCTGATGCGCGAATTGCGCCAACTTGCGCCACAGCAAATTGCCGAGCTGATGCACGTTTCCGACAAAATCGCCCTCCTCAACGCCGAGCGCAATGCCGCATGGCACACGCCGTTTACCCCTGAAAATGCCAAGCAGGCGGTTTATATGTTTAACGGTGATGTGTACGAAGGCATTGATGCCGAATCGCTCAATCCAGCACAAATCCAATACCTGCAACAACATGTGCGCTTATTGTCGGGCCTTTACGGCTTGCTGCGCCCGCTGGATTTAATGCAGCCCTACCGCTTGGAAATGGGCACAGCATTTGCCAATTCGCGCGGTAAAAATCTGTATGAATTCTGGGGCGACCGCATCACCGACCTCCTGAATGAAACCCTTGCCGCCAACGGCAGCGAAGTGTTGATCAACTTAGCTTCGCAAGAATATTTCAAATCGGTAAACACCAAAAAACTCAAGGCTAAGTTGATTACACCGGTGTTTAAAGACGAGAAAAACGGCCAATACAAAATCATCAGCTTCTATGCCAAACGCGCGCGCGGTTTGATGGTGCGCTACGCCGCCAAACACGGCATTACCGAGTCGCAAGATTTGCAAAATTTTGATTACGAAGGCTATGAATTCAACGCCGCTGCTTCAAATGATAAAGAGTGGGTATTTTTACGAAAAGAACAAACCAAGTAAAAACAAAAAACTAAGCCTGAATGCGTAAATTTTACTTGGCAAACAGGCAAGTTTTCATTACTATATCGTCTTCAAGAAAACGGAAGCGTGGCAGAGCGGTTTAATGCAACGGTCTTGAAAACCGTCGAGGGTTGATAGCCCTCCGTGAGTTCGAATCTCACCGCTTCCGCCAAGATTATTTTTAAAAGATTTACAATGCTTTTAAAACGGATAAAATCCCCGTAAATATCAAATATTTGCGGGGATTTTTATTTATTTTAGATTTAAACGCTTTTAAACGCGTTTAAATCTTTTTTATTTTTATGTGTTATTTTATTTGTTATCGAATCGATTTTTGATAACAAGGGGCGAAAAAAAATGCCGAAAATTGTAACACCGCTAACCCTTGCGCAGGTCAAAGCGGCTCGCGCGAAAGACAAAGTTTATAAGCTGCCGGATGGCGGCGGGCTTGCGCTTTGGGTTTTGCCATCGGGCAAAAAATCGTGGCGAATACAATTCAAACGGCCTGATGATGGCCGCGCGGATACGTTGACGTTGGGGATGTTCCCGAAGTTTGGGCTGGCCGATGCGCGGACGTGGCGCGAGGAGGTTTTGCGGAAAATTGCCGCCGGTGAAAACCCTAAACTAACATCGGAGGATGTGGCCGCACGGTATCGATTTGAAAATTGCATGGTCGATTGGTTTGAGCGATGGGCGCGTGGTGGCGGAAAGATGGGTAAAGGGAAGTCGGAAAAATACGCGCGGCAAATATTGGCGGCTTTGGAAATAAATGTTTTGCCTGTTTTTAAAGGCCGAGATATTCGGAAAATCAAAACCGCCGACGTGGTCGATGTGCTGCGAAAAATGGAAGAGCGCGGTGTGCTGGAGTATTTGCGCCGCGTGAAAAGTAGCCTGAATTTGATGTTTGACTATTTTGTCGCAAGCGGCACGATTGAAACAAATCCTGTATCAATTATCGGCCGCCAAGTTTTGACCGTGCGCCATCTCGGCATTTTGCCGCGCTGAAACCCGAAGATTTACCGATGTTGATTGAAAAAATTGAAACAACAGAAGGGATTGGCGAGCGCGCAAGATTGTTGATTTATTGGCAATTATTGAGTATGACAAGGCCGTCTGAAGCGGCGGGCACGATGTTGGCTGAAATTGATTTGAGCCGAAAAGTTTGGGAAATCCCTCTTGCGCGCATGAAAACGCGCCCGCATGTGGTGCCGCTATCGAGTGCCTTACTGCAAATTTATCAAGAGGCCATAAAGCTAAATGTGGCCGGTATTTATTTGTTTGAGGGGCGCGGCTACGTTAAGGCAATCGACCGTGAAACCGTGCGGCTGAAATTGCGCAGCAAAATGAAAATCGAAACAACCGCCCACGGCTTACGCAGCTTGGCGCGCACATATTTGCGCGAGGTGCATAAGATCCAGCGTGATGTTGGCGAATTGCTTTTGTCTCATGGTGTTGGCGACAAGACAGAGTGGGCGTATGACCGGTCAGAATTATTGGATGAGCGGCGCGAAGCGTTGGAATTGTGGGGGCAAGACGTGATGGCACTACGCCAAAAATACCGATAAAAATAACAATTCAAGGCCGTCTGAAAAGCATATTTCAGACGGCCTTTTTATGGCTTGCATAATTAAGCATGAAAATGCCAATTTTTGAATAAAAACGCATAAAAAAACCAACATCAAAACCGCCGCAAAACCCTATAAAATATAAGGCCTCGGCGGTTGTCAAAAAACGCATAAAAAATGCCACCCACACTAAGCCCGCGGGCGTGGAGGGGGAGCGCGCGCCGTGGCACTTGGCGGCGATGGGCGCAAAAAAAATCCGCCTGAAAAAATCAGGCGGATTTGGGAGGGCGATTGGGCGTTGGAAACGCTATTTGTTAGCCGAAACGGCCAGCGAATACGGCTTAAACTTAAACACCTCTGCGCCCAGTTGCTCATTGGCCTCAAGAAAGGCCGTCTGAATCGGCTCAATCTCATTGGCCGCGAATACCTCCGCTGCCGTGCGCGCGTCACCCAAACCACCGGCCGCTTGTGGAACCACGCCCATCAGCGCAGGCGGCACGCGGTGAATTGTCAGCATGTCTTGCGCGGTTGTATTTTTGATATTGATAAACTCATCTTTGGCGGCAACTTCAGAAATCGGAATCAGTTTAATACCGTCCTGCCCGCCGTTTGGTGAGCGTAAGAAAACATTTTTAAAATTGCCCTCTCGCTGCGCCTGTTTGAATTGCTGTTTGAGGTTTGCCCAGTCCTCCTCATTAAGGTTGTTGTCGGTGGCATAAACAATAAAACCCGCGTGGCTGCCGTTGTCATAGTAGCGGCGGCGGAATGTGGTCGCCGAGCGGTTAAGCTCCGCCGAACTCATGCCCGACAAATAATCCGGCACCCCGTAAACCTCTTGCGACAAATCAGGCTGAATCAAATGCACTACATCACCCGCCGGAATAAAATCATCATCACAAACCACATGGCGGCGCATGTAGTAGTAGCCCTCTTTATGAGAGGCTCGGCGCATATAAAGCCCCAAGCGGTTTTTAAGTTTAAGCGGCTGGCCAAGGCGGTTGCGCTCAACCTGCAAATAGCCGTTGCCCAACACTAAAAAACCGAAAGCCAATTTTTTAAACTCCGCTCGGCTCAGCCATTTGGTAGGCTCAAACGTCGCCGTCAACACGTTAAGCTTACATTGCAACGCGCTCGCGTGATGGATACCAGCGCGAAGCAGCGCCACCAAATCATTTAAATTAATCGGCGGCTCATAATATTTCCCGTTGTCCACACACTCCCACAAATCAGACAACCAATTAACCCGCTCATCCGTGCCCCAAGAAAACACCTCAACATCAGTTTTTTTAGTCTCAATACTCATGATTTAAATCCTTAACTATCAATCTCAACGCGGCCATGCGCCACGCCGTCTAAAGGCTCCTGATAAAACAACATCATCGCCGCCCATGCCAAATCACCGTGGCTCGCCTCTTTTGTGCGCGCCGTCTCATAAGTCATATGTCGACCGCTCGCCGTCATCGTGCGCCGCACCGATAAAAACGCCATCTGCATATCGATGTCGCCGCCGTCCCATTCAACGCGCCGATTTTTAAGCAGGTTAAGCATTTTTAGCACCATCAAGCCCTTAATCTCCGGCGTGTAAGTCATGCAAATCACGCCCGGAAAAAACTTTTTAACCAAATCGGCAACGGCCACACCAATCCCGTTAGAATCAATCACAATCTTTTGCACGTTGTAAACGCTCAAAAGATTGCGAATAAACGCCGCTTGGCTCTCGAAATCCGCGCCTTGCAGCAAAGTTTTTTGAACCACGCAAAACTTATCACGACCACGCACCGGCGCAGTGGCCACTACCAAGCCCGCCGCATCGCCCGTGTGTGACGGGTCATAGCCAATCCACACCGGCGCATCACCGCAAGGCTTAGGCGCAAACGATTTATACCAATCCGCCCACGCGTCCCAAGAGTCCACACCACACTTTTGCAATTCCGCAAAATCAAACACGCCGTCTTTAGCCGCCACAAATTCGCACTCAAACAACTGGCGAAATTCGTGCGGCGGGTATTCGCGCCGCAAATCATCAATGTTGAAAAGATGGCAGCCATCCGTCAGCGCGTCATGAATCGTCACCACATGGCGAAACTGACCATCAGGATCCAAACGGCCATGCTTTAAAGCAGCAGGGGAAACATCAAGCGAAATATGCTCATTTTTCGGTCGGTTTTTGTTGTAAAATTCGCCCGACCAAAACGTATAAGCCGGATGAGCCTCATAAGACGGCGTTGAAAAATAAGTCGTTTTCAGATGGGCTTGCGAAGCCATCGGCGAGGCCAATTTGCGCAGATTCTCAAAGTCCTCAATCCAGAAATACTCATCCACATACAAATTACCGTTTCGACCTTGCGCCGTGCGGCTGTTGGTACCCAAAAAATAAAGCTCCGCACCGTTGTGGAGCTGAATTACATCCCCGCCCTTAAGCTCCGCATCAACCATCGCCGCCAAATCCAAAATATAGCGGCGAAAATAATAGGCTTGCGCCCGAGAAGCCGACAAAAAGATGGAATTAATCCCCGTTTTAAGCGAATTTAAAAACGCCTCGCGCGCAAAATAAAAAGTCGCACCGATTTGGCGGCTCTTCAGCAAATTGCGGAAACGGCGTTTTCCATATTGCTGATTCCAAAAACGCTGATAACCAAAACTTTGCTCAATAAAAATTTCCTCCATCCGCTTGATTTGGTCGGGATGGAGAAAATTCTTATGCGGCTTTCCTGCCGGTCGCTCTTTCGCATCTCGACCGCGCTCCGCCCGCTCGCGCGGCGGATTGTCGATGGTCGGGATATTGTCGGTCAAATCCGCAATAAACTTTTCCGCGCTCGGTTTTGCCGCCGATTTTTCAGACGGCATTTTTTCCGCCGCCCCCTGAATCAAGCCCGAAAGCTGGCGAATTTCCTTGTAGTCGCCATCTGATTTTTTCGGCAGATGAATCAACTGAATCAAGCGCGCCTCTACCGAAGCCGCCACCCGCTGAATTGGTGAGCCGCCGTCCCAGTTTTCGCGCTGTTTCCAGCTGTGCACCGTGGCGGGCTTAATCCCCAAATGACGGCCAATCGCCGAAATGCGCCAGCCCTGCCAATACAGGCTGCGCGCCACCGTGCGCGGGTCAATATTCGCCGCAATCTCTACTTGGTTTCGTTTTTCCATTTTGCTGCTGATTTTTTTAACATTTCAGCATTTTCAGGCCGTCTGAAAGCCCGCGCATTGCCGCACAAACCTAAAAATCACACCCAATCCCGCCCCTGATTGAATCAGCCAAAGAAAACAGCAAAATAAGCTTGTTCTAATCAATTTTTTGCGCAAAAAAATGAAAATCCAAGAAAAATGGTTTTGCATCGGCCAATCCGGCGCGACCGTCGACGGCCGCCAAATCGAACCGCAAATGCTGACGCAAGCCGCAGAATCCTACAATCCCGACACCTACACCGCCGTTTTAAATGTTGAGCATTACCGCCCATTTTTCCCAAAAAGCGAAATGAGCGGCTTAGGCAGCGTGTTGGAACTCAAAGCCGAAACCGCCGACGGCGTGACCAAACTTTACGCCCGCATCGACCCAACCGAAAAAACCATCCAAATGATGAAAGACCGCGAAAAAGTCTTTACCTCAATGGAATTACAAAAAAACTTTGCCGAGACCGGCAAAACCTATCTGGTCGGCCTTGCCCTGACCGACAGCCCCGCAGCGCTCGGCACCTCAATGCTTAAATTTTCCCTTGCTGCCGACCGCGATCAAATCTTATCCAGCTACACCGAAATGGCCGAAAAAATGTCTGAAAAAAAATTAACCTTGTGGGCAGCCTTGCACGCCGCCCTGTTTGCCAAAAACGAAACCCCTCAGCCCGAGCAACCGGCCACACCGGCAACCGAAACCAAGCCCGAAACCCCTCAGCCCGAGCAGCAAGACTTTACCGCGTTGAACAAGCAGCTTGAGCAAGCCGCCGAAGTGGTCAGCCAATTGGTTGACGACAATAAAAAATCCGCTGAAGCCTTTGCCAAATTGCAGCAAGAATTTGCCGCGTTTAAAGCCGAAATCGAGCAAACACCGGTCAATGCCCAAGCCCCACACTTAGGCGGCACGGTTGTCGAAACCTCTGAATTTTAAGGAAAACAAGATGCACGCTCATATTCAAAAATACATCGCCGCCGTCGCCAAAGCCAACGGCGTGGCAAACCCAGCCGAAAACTTCAGCGTCAGCCCTTCCGTGTCTCAAAAAATGCGCGAAAAAGTGCGCGAAAGCTCCGCATTTTTGAAACAAATCAACATCGTGCAGAAAAAAGATATTGCCGGTGAAATCATTGGTATTGGTGCCGGTTTGAATGCCAGCCGCACCAAAACCGACCCGAAAGGCGAAACCGTGGCGCGTAAACCAAAAGCCGTCCACACCAAGACAGGCCGCGAATACCGCTGCGAAAAAGTCAATTTTGACACCATGATCACTTATGAGGATATGGATAACTGGTCAGCGCATGATAACTATATTGAGCTGGTCAACCGTCAAATCGTCAAATCAAAAGCCTTGAGCCTCATCGCCATTGGTTTTAACGGCATCAAATCCGCCGACAATTCCAACGCCGAAGAAAATCCGCTGCTGCAAGATATTAAAAAAGGCTGGCTGCAACAATTGCGCGAAGGCAAAGCCGAAAACGTCTTGGGTTCAAGCGCCGAAGCCGTCACCGTTGGCGCGACCGGCAAATACAAAAACCTTGATGCCATCGTGGTTGACGCGTGCAACGAGCTGATCGATGACGAATTTGCCGAAATGCCGGATATGGTCGTACTGTGCCATCGCACCTTGCTGGGCGATAAATACTTTGCCGTCACCAACGCCGCCGAGCAAACCGCCACCGAGCAAGTGGCCGCACATGCCATCACCGCCAGCAAACGCTTGGGCGGCCTGACAGCCATTGCCGTGCCGTATTTTCCAAAAAATACAATGCTCATCACCCCGCTGTCGAACTTGTCGATTTATTTCCACAAGACCGGCCACCGCCGCGAGCTGATTAACGAGCCGCGCTTTGACCGCGTATCCGACTACCAGTCCGAAAACATCGACTACGTGGTCGAAGAGTTCGGCGCGGCGGCCTTGATTGAAAACATCAAAATCGCTGAAGAGTAAAACAGCCAAGGCCGTCTGAACCATTCAGACGGCCTCAATCGGAGCCAAGCCCATGACCTCACCCGCCCGCGCCCATAAGCAAGCCATTTTGGCCGCCAAGTCCGCCGAAATCGACTTGACCGCCGCCGAGCCTTACCAACGCTTGCAATACCTACTGGCGCAAGACCGCCAAATGCTCAAACAAATTAAAGGCATCCCCGATAAAATCACCGCCAAACGCCAAGCTATTGAAAAATATCGCGATTGGCTGAATCAAGTGTATGAGAGCGGCCAAGCCAATCAAGATGACGTGATTTTCACCACCGGCCTGTTGTGGCTGGTCGATATTGGCGAATTGGAAACCGCCGCGCCCCTGATTGAATTTGCCATTGCGCAAAACATGGTCGCCGCCGATGAATTTAAGCGCGACCTGAAAGACCGCCTGTTTGAAGAGATGGCCGAGCAATTGGCCAATAACGATGCCGCAGAATTGTCCGAGCAAGCCGCCAGCCGCCTGATTGAGCAAATCACCGCCATCAATCCCGATACCGGCTTGCATGAGTTGAACATCATGGACCAAATCCGCGCCAAGTTTTTAAAAGCCTGCGGCGAGCGTGTTGAGGATGCCGCCCCCGCCCGCGCCCTCGAATTGTACGAAAAGGCCGTCAGCTACAACGCCAATGTCGGCGTGAAAAAGCGCATCGAAGCCCTGAAAAAACAATTGGCCGCGTAACGTCTCCCCCCACGGAACGGCCGCCGCTGTCCTGTCTGCCATGCCGCCATTGTGCCGATTGCCAGCCCGCGACAAACGGAAAAGGCCGTTTTCTATTTCATGCCGTCTGAAAGCAAGCTATGTCACTCGTTTTTGCCGATACCGACACCCAAGGCCGCCAATCCATCGGTCAAAATGAAATCGTCAGCGCCGTCTTTTGGCCGCGCATCGACCTGTCAGAACTGCGCGATGTCATGCGGATTGACAACAACATCAATTCAAACCGCCTCTACCACACCGCCCTTGAATCAGTCGCCCACGTCAACGGGCAATTAAAAGGCTGGCGCATGGCCGCTCAGCAGCGCGGATTTACCGCCCTTGCCGATGTCGCCGAAGAAGACGACAAAATCAACGGCGAAGCCCCTCAAGTTGCCCACTACCGCCGCGCCGTCTATTGCTACACCAAAGCCCTTATGCTTGAAAAATGGGCTGACGCAGATGCCACCGGCAAAACAGGCGAGCGCGCCGAAGCCAAACAACAGCAAGCCGAAGACTACCGTCGAGAGGGGCATTTTGCCGTGGCCGCCATCATGGGGCAGCGCCGTTGTGATGCCGAGCTGATTTAAGGCCGTCTGAAATGGCAAAAATCAACACCATTACCACCAAAGAGGGCGACACCGTGGCCTCGCTCACCGCCGCCTTTTACGGCAGCTCCCGCCATGTCGTCCAAGTATTACAAGCCAATCCCGATTTGAGCCTGTATCCCGTCTTGCTCCCTGCCGGTTTAAAAGTCGTCATGCCCGCCATCGACACCCAAGCCGTCCCGACCCTCAAAACAATAAATCTGTGGGATTAAAAAAATGACTGATTCACAAATTTCCACCGCCATCAACACCGCCCTCATCATCGTCGGCAGCTATCATCTGCCCGCCAGCGTGGCTATGGGCGCAATTGTTGGCGCCAGCCTGTTTATCCTGACCCGCAAACAACACAGCATCATCAGCAAAGCGTGGCTGTTTGCCGTCTCATTTTTAAGCGGTATTTTTGGCGGCAACGGTGCCGCCGAGATTGTCAATTGGGCAATCCCCAGCGCCATCCCCCTGCACCTGAACGAGTTCACCGGCGCCGCCCTGTTTTCGGCTTTGATTGTTGTCGTCTGCACCCGCCTGATCAACCTCGCCGAAACAGGCCGCATCAGCTTTGGCCGCTTTGGTTGCAAACCCGAAGCCGCCCCAAGTAAGGAGGAAGCCAATGAGTAACATCCAATACATCGCCATCATCACGCTGGCCGCCACCGGAGCCTTGCGCGTCATGCTGTTTGACGCACGCGGCAAAACCCGCAAGCCCGTCTCAGTGTGGCTCGCTTACTTTACCGTCTTATGGCTGTTGGGCTTGGTTGTGGCCGCCGTCTTTAAATTGGCCGATGTGGCCGTTTGGCTGCTCATTTTCGGCCTTGCCCTGCATACCGGAGCCTTAATCAAAGCGCGCGGCAATTTAAGCCGCCTGCACCCCTTTGAGCATAAACCCACACCGCCGCAACCCGCGGCCCAGCCCGCGCAACCCGCGCCGAAAAAGCGCAAGAAAAAATTTAACCCGCAAGGCATTTATTACGTTAAAAAATAGGATAAAACCATGCAAACCAACCCAAATCAACACAAACACATCGACGATGCCGGTTATCAATTTATCGCTAAGTGGGAGGGCAAGCGCAATGCCGCCTACCTCGATTCAGTCCGCATCCCGACCATCGGCATTGGCTTTATCCGCTACACCATTGGCGCGCGCGCCGGTCGCCGCGTCAAGCTGGGCGATGTCTTGCTGGATTCCGAAATCCAAGCCGAATTTACCAACCAAATCAAAACCTACGAAGACGGCGTCAAAGCTGTCGTAACCGTGCCGTTAACCCAATCCCAATTTAACGCCTGCGTCAGTCTTTGTTACAACATCGGCGTGGCCGCCTTTGCCCGCTCCACCGTTGTCCGCCGCCTCAACGAGCGCAAATACCAAGCCGCATGCGCCGCCTTTGCCCTGTGGAATAAAGCCGGTGGCCGCGTCATTAAAGGCTTGAGCAACCGCCGCGCCGCCGAGCAAAAAGAGTTTTTCCGCCACGGCTAAACCCTTCCATAAATGAAAGGCCGTCTGAAAAGTTTCAGACGGCCTCAATGACAAACTGAAACACCATGAAAACCAAACTCACCCTATACGCCCTAGCCGTCGCCCTGTTGTTTGCCCTTGCCGTCTCAACCATCGCGCAAGGCCGAATCAGCGCTGCCCGTGCCGACAAAATCGACACCCTGCAAAGCCAATTGGCCGCCGCCCAAGCCGCCGAAGCCCAAAGCCGCGCCCGCGCCCAAGCCCTGCAAGCCGAAGTCGAGCGGCTCAATCAAGCCGCTGCCGCCCAAGCCGCTGCCGTGTCTGCCGCCATCGCCCGCAATCCAAGCTGGGCAAGCCAAGCCCTGCCCGCCGATGTCGCCGCCGCCCTCAATCAACCATAAGGCCGTCTGAAATGAAAGAAGCATTTTTTATTCTGCTCATGACCGTGTGGCTGCTGGTCGGCTGCGCCAAACCTGCCGCCCCTGCGCCTGCCCACTCATGCCCGCCCGTGCCACAATGCCGTGCCGAAGTCGGCGAAATCCACACCCACGCCGACTTGCTGCAAGGCTTTGTCGCGTACAAAGCCGCCTTTAACACCTGCCAAGCCTACCGCAACGCGCTCGCCGCCTGTGTCGGTCAACAATAGGCCGTCTGAAAGCCCAAGCTATGACTGATATTTTCGACCAAGCCGCCGAACTCGAAGCCCGCCAGCGCGAATACTGGCTGAAAAAGCAGCGCGAAAAAACCGAATACAGCGCCTCCGCCTACGAATGCGAAGAATGCGGCGAGCCCATCCCCGAAGCCCGCCGCCAAGCCGTAATCGGCTGTCGCTGTTGTATAGAATGCCAAGAAGAGATTGAACAATATGGAAAAACCCGCCGCGCTCCGTGAAGCCATCCAAGCCGCCCTGCCCGAATTTAAAACCGATCCCGACCGCCTGCGCATTTATGTCGACGGCGGCGAAATCGAGCCCGCGCGCGGCACCCTCAGCCACAAAACCGCCTACACCCTCAACCTGTTTGCCCAAGAAATCGCCAAAGACAAACTCACCCGCCTGAATATTGCCATCATCCATTGGCTGCAACGCAATCAGCCCGATATCCTCAATCCCGGCACCAACGGCAACAAAGCCTACACCTTTGAGGCAGAGCCGCTCACCTCCGACGTGTGGGATGTTTTAATCCAGCTCAAATTAACCGAAAACATCCTAGTCCGCATGGATGACAAAGGCCGTCTGAACATCAAAACCAAAGCCGAGCCGCAATACGACCTCGAGGACGTGTTAGGCCAATACGCCGCCGCATTGGGCGTGCCAAACGACAATCAGATAGGTGGTTAAAATGGCGTATCGTGATGCAGATAGCGAAAAGTACAGTGCCGACCCATTAAATAAATATCTTGATGATTTGGAATCGCTAATAAAAAACTTATCGGCACCTGAACGAAAAAAACTGACCGCCAAAATCGCGCGGGAAATGCAGAAGCGGAATCGGCAGAGAATCGCCGATAACGTTGACCCTCAACATATAGCCTATGCGCCGCGCGCCCATGCTTGGGATTTAAGGAGGTTGAGGGATGGAGAAAAGTTGTGGATCAGGCAGAAATTTAATTTTTTCAAAGATCAAGATTTGGAGTTAGCCTTTACCCGTCAGGCCGTCAGCCGAAACGGTAACCCTGTGATTCAGGGGCGGCATCCGGATGAACCCAGAGAGGCAACGGGGTATGTGAATGAATGGATTTATTTAAAAAAGCGCAACGGAAATAAAAAGCTAAGGATGTTTAAAAAACTTAAAGGCGGGAAATATCTTCGCTTTAAGTCAGATAGTCAGAGCGCATCTATCGGATTTTTCAGCGGATTGGCCGCAAATATCGCCTATGAGCACCATTACGGCAATAGTAGGAAAAATCTGCCGGCGCGTGAGTTGGTTGGTTTTAATACCGACGATTTAAGCTATATACATAATGAGGTTTTGGCTGCGGTTTCAAAGGGGATTTAAAAAATGACCGAAAATACAATCATCAGCTTTAGCGGCGGTCGAACCAGCGCAATGATGTTAAAAACCATCATCGACCAACACGGCGGCCGCTTGCCCGAAAATATTAAAGTCGTCTTTGCCAATACGGGCAAAGAGGCCGAAGAAACACTAAAATTTGTTGACGAATGCGCGCGACGATGGTCGGTAAGCATCATTTGGCTGGAGTGGTGCCCTGCCGAAAAAGCAAAGCACCGCTGGAAAATTACCGACTTTCAGACGGCCTCAAGAAAGGGTGAGCCGTTTGCCGGATTGATGGATTTAAGGGGCTATCCGCCCAATCCCGTTATGCGCTACTGCACCCAAGAATTAAAAATACGCCCGATTAAATACTATGCGCAGCAAGTCTTAGGCTGGAAGAATTGGCAGGTTGCCGTTGGTTTTCGCGCCGATGAGCCTCGCCGCGTTGCAAAGCTCAATAATCATCGCGACCCATTTGAGCGGATAGCCCCACTCGCCAAAATGGGCATTACCAAAGAGCAGGTGGCCGAATTTTGGCAGGCGCAAGAATTTGATTTAAATCTGCCCAATCTCAACGGCGTCACCAATCATGGCAATTGCGATTTGTGCTTTTTAAAATCAACCGCCAAGCGCATTGAGCTGATTGCCGAAAATCCGCAAGCAGCCGTATGGTGGATTGAGCAAGAGCAAAAAATCGGCCAGCCATTCCGCCGCAATGCCCCCTCCTATGCAGATTTGCAAAAAATGGCTGTCGCAGAGCAGAAAATAGCTGATGTCGATGGGCTGGCCGAATGTTTTTGTACTGATTAAACAAACTTAAATAAACCAAGCCGTCTGAAGCCTTTCAGACGGCCTTTTTTATCCTCCAAAAACCTAAAAATCACACCCAAGCCGCCAACAAATTTACACCCGCACGCGCCCGATAAATAATAGCCCTGAACTCAAAGCCATTTGAATGTTCCTTTTTGTAGATGACAGCCGGAAAGACGGCACCCCGAGCCGCCGCCTGCCGTCCCCAGTCGGCGGCTCAATCAGTATAAAGGCCACACCCATGCACGATGCCGAAATTATCCAAGTCATCACCCCGCCGCTGTTTTTCTGCGGCGTGTATTACCGCCGTGCCCTGTGCCGCTTTGACGGCGGCGTGCTGGCCTTGCGCAATATCCAATTTTCAACCCCGCGCCCAAGCCGAAGCTTGTCGCGCCGGTGATTGGGTGGTCGCATGAATCGACAATTGGAAAACCTCATTAAAGTCGGCACCGTGGCCGAAGTCGACCCGCAAACCAACCGCCTGCGCGTATCGCATGGCGGCTTGCAAACCGATTGGCTGCCCTATCTCGTCCCTGCCGCCGGTGGTGTGGCCGTGTGGCGTTTGCCATCGGTCGGTGAGATGTGTGTCGTGTTAAGCCCGAGCGGTGAAACCGAAAACGGCATAGTGCTGCTCGGCATGGCCTCAAGCCAATTTCCTGCCCCGTCAAACAGCCCAGATGAAACCGTCATGCAGTTTCCGGATGGCGCGCGCTTGGCTTACAACCACCAATCCGGCGCGCTCACCGCTACCGGCGTGAAAACCGCCAATCTGTCCGCCGCAACCTCCGTCACCATCGACACCCCGCAAACCAACATGACCGGCGCGCTGACCGTGGCCGGATTGCTGACCTATCAAGGCGGCATGAGCGGTGGCGGTGGCAGCGGCACCACCATCACCGGCAGCCTGAACCATACGGGCAGCTTTACGAATACCGGCACGATGTCAAGCAACGGCGTGGTGCTGCATAGCCACACCCACCCTGATTTGACCTCAGGCGGCAACACCGGAGAGCCAAACCCATGACCAACGCCGAAACAGGCCGCGAAATCTCGCTAAAAGCCCATATCGCCCAAAGCATCAACAATATCTTATTTACCCGCATCGGCAGCCGCATCATGCGTGAGGATTACGGCTCAATCCTGCCCGATTTAATCGATATGCCCTTGATTCCGCCGGTGGTTTTGGCCTTGCAGCAAGCCATCGTATCCGCCATCGCCGCGTGGGAGCCGCGCGTCAAAATCGAATCCGTGCGCTTTGATGCCGAAGCCGCCGCGCAAGGCCGTCTGAAAATTTGGCTGGAAACCGTCATTTTATCCAGCGGCGTGAAAGAAACTTTTGAAATTACGGATGTTTAACCATGGCTGAAATTGATTTGACTCGCCTCCCTGCCCCTGATGCTATTGAGCAATTAGATTTTGAGACAATTTTTGCGCGCAAAAAAAAACAATTAATTGAGCTGTGTCCCGACAGTATCAAACCAGCAATCGAAAAAACACTGGAGCTCGAATCAGAGCCGCTCACTATTGATTTGCAGCAGCAAGCATACAGCGAGATGCTGATCCGCCACCGCATTAACGAGGCAACTAAAGCAGGGTTTTTAGCATTGGCTACAGGTACAGATCTGGATCACATCGGTGCCGGTCGTGGCATAGCCCGAAAAATTATCCAGTCCGCCGATGAGACCCAAACACCGCCGCGCCCCGAAATTAAAGAGAGCGATGCCGAATACCGCAAACGCATACAAATGCATCACGAAAAGTTGGCCGCCGCCGGGCCCCGCGCCGCATATATCGCCCACTCGCTTGATGTCGATGATGTCGCAGACGCTAATCCGGTGCGCGCCGCCGCCGGTATCGTGTGTGTCTATATCAAAAGCTACAGCAATGACGGCATCCCCTCTGCCGCGCTGCTTAGCAAAGTTAAAAATTATCTGTCCGCCGAAGACCGCCGCCCGCTATGCGATACCGTTGAGGTTAAGGCGGCACGCGCAAAAAAAATAACCATCGAATACGAAACCGAATTTGAAGACGGGCCGGATAAAGCGCTGGTAAAAGAGCAGCAGCGGCGCGATTTAGAGGAGGTACTGGCAGACAATGCCGGATTATCCGCATCGCTGGCTCGCTCAAAAATTATAGGCGCCCTCGATACCATCGGCACAAAACGCATCAACCTCCGGCAACCGGCGGCCGATATCGTGTGCGCCGCCGACGAATTTATTCAAGTTGAATTCATCCGCGACCGAGAGGTAGTAAATGAATAGCGTGATCCCATCAAATAACACGCCCCTCCAGCACACCCTGGCCCGACTCACAGAAGACAGGATAGCCGCCTTAGATTGGCGGGTGATTTTAAACGCGCATGATCCCGCTGTGTGTCAAGCTGAATGGCTGCCATGGCTCGCGTGGGAAAACAGCATATCAGATGCCGAAGGCTGGAGGTTTGCCCAAACCGAAGAAGAAAAACGCCGCTTAATTGCCAACGATATTGAAAAACATCAAAAAAAAGGCACCCCCGCCGTTATCCGCAACCTGTTTAGAGATTTGGGTTTGGGTGAGATAGAAATAATTGAAAAAGTCGCACGTTTAAGATGGAATGGAAAAGCGGTATTTAATGGGCAATACATTTTTGGCGGGCAGCCGGAAGATTGGGCGAAATACGCCATCATTTTAAAAAGAGTGATTAGCGGCAGCCAAGCCAAATTAATACAGGCCATACTAAACGAAATCACACCAATAAGATGCGAGCTTATTTATATTGATTATCGCGCCAATTCCCTGTATTGGAATGGCGAAATTGAATTTAATGGTGATTTTACATTCGGAGCAATAAATAATAATGGGTAATTTAATCGATCAAAATTTATGGACAAACTCCGTCCGACAAATTGAGCCAGGAGATAGTGTGATTGGTGGCTTAAACGCCCCCATCAATATTTGCCTGATGGGCATTAATAACCGCACAGTTTGGCTCAAAACCGAATTGGCCAAGGCGGTCGAAAGCATTGGTCGCAATGAGTCTGCGGTCGAGGCTGCGTTAAATACCAAAGCCAACGCCAACACCACCATCACCGCAGGCAACGGCCTGACAGGCGGCGGCAATCTGTCTGCCAACCGCACCATTACCCTCGGCACCCCGTCAACCATTACCGCAACCAGCGGTAATACCGTGGCGGCCAGTTCACACAGCCATGCCATCGACAAAGCCAGCACAACCACGCCCGGTATTGTGCAGCTTAACAATACCTTAAGCAGCAGCGCAACCAACCAAGCGTTGACGGCGGCGATGGGCAAAAAACTGCAAGACGAAAAACTCGGCAACAGGGGCAATCAAACATTAGACGGCATTTTAATTTTTAACGACTACAAGCGATGGGAGAGGTGGCGCGCCACAACAAAATCAGGTTATTGGCGATTTGATATCTCCCCCGAAGGCGAGACTACGGATAACGGCATTAGATTTAACTATGTTTTCATCGGTGCCGACGGAAAAGAAAAAGGCCGTATTGCGTACAAGCAACCAAACGGCATTGAGCATGTTGCGTATCGGAGCTGGGTTGAAGAGCAAATCAATGGAGCAAACCCAACTAACCGCAATGGCATCAATCTCGACAGCCAGACCACGCCGTGCTTTTTTACTAACCCCGCCGCCTCAGCCCCATTGCCAGTCGGCGGAGACGTGGCCGGCATGGTTATCGGCTATAGAAATGACAGCACCCAAATTATCGCCTCAAATGGAAATATGTGGGTGAGAGGCAGTGATAAAAACCCCATTAGCAAGCCATCCGACTGGGGGAAATGGTCTACGATTTTAACTGACGGCCAATTATCCGATGTCGTAAACAGCTCCTCCAGTAGCACAGCGGCATCATCAAGAGCCGTCAAAACCGCCTATGACAAAGCTGTTAAGGCGGCCACCGCAACCCGCCGCAGCTACAGCCGCACCATTAACGGCACAGCATCCGGTCATACCAAACAAACCATGCGCGTCACAGGCGAGACGGTCATCAGTCCCGATGGCAGCGTTGTGCAGTATTTTCACATCAAGAATGCTAAGCCCCTTTGGTTTGGTT
>NZ_PDBT02000168.1:0-502 GCF_002551535.2 Neisseria sp. N95_16 | reverse complement strand
GACCGCTTTCCCTTGCTCAAAATTCAGCTCATTATCGACTGGCAGCCCATTGCCGATTATCTCGAACAACAAAAAGGCCGCTATACCCGTCATCACGGCGGCCGCCCCGCCTATTCATTATTGTCCATGTTTAAAGCCGTCTTACTCGGCCAATGGCACAGCCTGTCCGATCCCGAACTCGAACACAGTCTCATTACCCGTATCGACTTTTATCTCTTCTGCGGTTTTGACGARCTCAACACCCCCGACCACAGCACACTGTGCCGTTACCGCAACTGGCTGGCACAAAACAATCTACTTGCCGAATTACTGGATTTGATTAACCGCCAATTAACCGACAAAGGCTTAAAAATCCAACATGCCAAAGCAGCCGTTATTGACGCCACCATTATCCAAACAGCCGGCGGCAAACAGCGACGGGCGATTGAAACCGATGAAAACGGTGTGGTTTCAGAAAACACTCCCAGCAAAGACCAAGATGCCCGCTGGGTGAAGAAGGACG
>NZ_PDBT02000167.1:0-518 GCF_002551535.2 Neisseria sp. N95_16 | reverse complement strand
AGGCCGGTTACCCGCCAATCGCCGTCATCGCTGATGACCGACTGGCTGCTGGCAGGCCAAGCGCAAGGCCGTTTTGAGTTGGACAGCGATGTAACCTTGGTCGGCGCGGGCGACGTTGCCCCCAAAGTCAAAATCAGCCGCAAAGACCTGACCGCCGACGATGTGGTGCACCATGCCAAAAACGGCATGACCGTAACCGAGCTGGGCTTGGTGTGGCACGAACGCGTGGCGTTTATCCTGACACGGGATCTTACGCTGAAACGCATCCAATGGCTGGACGTGGTGCAGGAAGAAGCTGAAGACCACGGCGATGATGCCGAAAGCCAAGCCTATGCCACGCAGCTGCTGATGTCTGCCGCGTTGAGTGAGCTGCTGGCTGAGCTGATGGAGCTGCTGGGAGGCTGGTAGGAATGATGGAGGCTGGGACGTTTAAGGTAGGATTAAAGGCCGTCTGAAACAGATTTAACGCTGTTTCAGACGGCCTTTTTGCGTGGTTTTTTTGGGAAAATGCTTGACTT
>NZ_PDBT02000166.1:0-545 GCF_002551535.2 Neisseria sp. N95_16 | reverse complement strand
TGGTTAAACCTAAACTCCGTTTCTTTGAGATGCAGATAAAACATCTCTTTGGAAATACCATGAAATTTAGCCAAACGCCCCTTAGCATAACTCCAAAAAGATTCAATACCATTGATATGTTGCTTTCCTCGAGCAAACTCATTGGAACCATGATGGACACGGTAATGCTTCTCATAGCCCATATCGACAAGACCGTCATATGCTTTCCAGCCGTCAGTATTGATTTCACTGTCAGCAGATATGTGACCACGTATGACCTTGATTAGTGAGGCTTTCGAAGCGTCGGGAACGATTTCCGTATAGACCACGCCATTGCGTTTCAGTATGCCAAATACGATGGTTTTACCTGACGCTCCGCGACCGCGCTTACCCCTGATACGTCGCGCACCAAAGTAAGATTCATCTAATTCGACCACACCGGACAGTGGTGAGCTTTGTTCGCACAGAGCAGCAATCCTGTGTCTGATTTTCAGGAAAATAGGATTGATACTGCGTACACTAATGCCGGTCATTTTAGCAGTATCGGAAGCGGTCAAATCAAGAGC